>CAYZMI010000003.1:29739-60466 GCA_964479475.1 uncultured Rhodospirillaceae bacterium
TGTGATCAAGTCGTGCCTGCACGTCAATCATTTCACGAGATTCTTTTGATGTGTTCGAGCCGATATTCCCTTCCTTAGGCTGGAGCTTGCCGTCGATCACCCAGTATTCAGTTTGGGCGCGACCCTCAAGATCCATCTCGGCGACATTACTCTTGCGTACCACCACCATAGGTTTCAAGTGCTCGAATTCTGGATCCATATACTCAAAAGTTGTTTCGCATTCGATAACGTGAGCATCTGCATCGATAGATCCCATAGGGGCCTCCGCGTTCTTTAAATTTTAATCTATTATCTTAGCTTCAATTCTTTCTGCAACCCAGCAGTTCTCAATAATTGGGCTGGACCCAGAATTTAATACTCCTTTCTATTGGATTCCTAGGATTGCGCTCCGACATAACGAAATTCTGCTGCTGACTTGCCCCTTAATTAACCACAGGATAGGCTTTTCAAAACAAATAACTTGGAGGATAGGAGTGGCTGCGGCGCTCGAAGGAATCACGGTTCTAGAATTCGCATCGTATGTCTCGGGCCCCTATGCCGGGATGATGTTGGCCGATTTGGGAGCCGAGGTGATTAAGATCGAAACTCCCGACGGAGGAGATCCTTTTCGCGGCTGGGGAGCGGCAGACTATTCTGCAACATTTGGATCGGTAAATCGCAACAAAAAAAGCGTTATACTTGATTTAAAAACTGATGCAGGACGTAACGTGGCACAAGCATTAGCCGTTGAAACAGATGTATTGATAGAGAATTTTCGCGTTGGCACCATGGACAGACTAGGCCTTGGCTATGATGCCCTATCGGCGACCAACCCACGCCTAATCTATTGTTCCGTTACCGCCTTTGGGTTGACCGGACCGTACGCAGCACGCCCCGGCTACGACACAGTGGGCCAAGCCATGGGTGCACTTCTCTCAGTATTGACTGATCTGGACAATCCAAAACCCATGGGGGTGTCGCTGAGTGATCATCTCACGGGCATCATGGCAGCCTACGGCGTACTTGGAGCCATCTGCGCACGCGAGCGCACCGGCAGAGGTCAACGAGTTGAGACCTCGTTACTATCTTCTACCCTTGCATTTTTAGGCGAGAATGCAGCCCGTTATTTCGAGGAAGGAAGCGTACCAAAACGTAAAACTCGTACCCAGACTGCAGCTGTCTTTGCCTTTGTAGCCGGCGACGGTAAACCGTTCGTAATACACCTCTCGTCGCCGCCTAAGTTCTGGGAGGGCCTGTGTCGTGTGGCTGGTCGCGAAGACTGGGTAGAAGATACCCGCTTCAGAACCAAAGCAGACCGGCGCAAAAACTACGACGAATTAGACACGGCGCTGGCGAGCATATTCGCCACCCAACCGCGTCAACACTGGCTGGATGCCCTATTGGAAGCCGATGTTCCGTCTGCGCCGATTTATGAACTCGACGAGGCGCTGGCTGACCCGCAGGTACAGCACCTGAACATGATCAAGGAAATTCCACATCCCAAGGTAGGTAGCGTCAAATTAGTAAGTGGTGGCGTAAACCTGTCTGACACACCAACTCAGATCAACACCCCTGCACCACTGCATGGCGAACATACCGAGGAAATTTTAACACGGGTTGGATTCACTAAAGAGCGAGCATCAGAATGAATGCCCCAATTGTTGAACCTTCAAACAATCTACGTGATCGCTGCGCCCTGGTCGGCGCCGGCACCAGCCAGCTGGGCAAGGTTCCAGGTGTCTCGGCCATCGGTTTATTGGAAGAAGCGATCACCAACGCGCTTAACGATGCTGGACTGACCACATCCGACGTCGACGGATTGCTGTTGCGCGGACCAGATGAGATTTACACCTTCCACCAAGTGGTAGGGGAAAGGCTAGGAATCGACGCCCGCTTCTCAACCACTTTGACCAATGGGGGCGCTAGTCAAGTCATGGGCGTCGCACTGGCCGCTATGGCAATTAGCTCCGGGCTCGCATCCTGTATTGTGGTGGGGTATGGGCGAGACAATTGGTCCCGCGTCCACGCCAACAAGGAAAATCATCTACGCTCGTCCGGACGGCCGCAGCAGATGTACGGTGTCGAGTTCGGACCAGAGCTTGGCTATTTCGGTGCCGTCGCCGCTCACGCCTTTGGTGCCACCCGCCACATGCATGAGTATGGCACCTCCCGCGATCAGTTTGGCGCCATAGCTGTTGCGTTCCGCGAACATGCGTTACGCAACCCCGAAGCGGTGATGAAAAAACCGCTCACACTAGATGACTATCGATGTGGGCGCATGATCGTCGCACCGTTCGGACTGTTTGATTGTTCTCTACAAACCGATGCCGCTGGCGCAGTGGTGGTAACTTCCGCCGAGCGGGCAAAGGATTTGCGCCAGCGACCGGTACTGATCAAGGGCTTTGGTACCCACAACAATCTCACAGGCTGGTACAATAAAGACAATCTAACCCACACTGGTGCAATCGAAGCCGGTCAAGCAGCCTACCGCATGGCTGGGCTTGGCCCCGAAGATATCGACTTTGCACAGATATACGATTGCTTCACCTACATGGTACTAGTCCAGCTTGAAGATTACGGCTTTTGCAAAAAAGGTGAAGGTGGAGAGTTCGTCGAAACAGGCGCGCTCCGTATCGACGGTAGTTTACCCACTAATACGTCTGGCGGACAGCTGTCCGAAGCACATGTGGAGGGCATGCTCCAGGTGGTGGAAGGAGTGCGCCAACTACAAGGTGTTTATGGCCCGGAACGCCAGGTAGAGGGTGCAGAAATTGGACTCGTGTCGGGCCATGGCGGTAACACCGTATGCGAATCTACGCTAATTCTGGGAACAGCATAATGAGTGATTACGCAAAACCCCTACCTATCCCTTCGCCCGAATCGGAACCGTTTTGGGCCGGCACCAAAAAACATTTGCTCAAAATTCAAAAATGCAATGAATGCGGGGAGACCTGGTTTCCACCCGCTACGTTGTGCCCTAATTGCGGTAGCCGCAACCACCGTTGGATTGATGCCGCGGGCAAAGGAAGAATTCACAGTTTTGTCACTTACCACCGTTTATATCACAAGGGCTGGGAAGGCGAGCTCCCCTATGTAGTAGCCATTGTGGAACTGGTAGAGGGCGCACGCATGTTGGCCAATATTGTCGATATAGAAGCAAATGACGTGGCGTGCGACATGTCAGTCCAGGTTAAGTTTGACGACGTCACCGATGAAGTAACCATTCCCAAGTTCCAACCCACGTGACCGATAGTTCCATCGCGCAGCAATTCTGCCGTTGGGCCGCCAACCTCGAGTCCACATCGGTTCCCGACGAAGTGCGCTCAACGCTCGCGCTCTCCATCTTAGATTTCTCCGGATTATGTGTCGCGGCGCGCGGCCTGGACTACGTGACCGCTATCATTAACGCCTTTGCAGGGGCCGGTTACTGCACATCAATCGGCCATGCTGAGCAGTTTGACGCAACTGCAGCGGCTATGATCAACGGTTCAGCGGCCCATGGCGAAGATTATGACGACACATTCGAGGGCACGCCGGTCCATACCGGCGCGGTCATCTGGCCTGCGGTACTTGCAGCAGCAGAGCATACCCACGCTAGCGGTCCGGATGTTTTACGCGGCGCAGTAGTAGGTACCGAACTTATGTGTCGTATGGCACTGGTGGCGCCAACCGCCATACACCGTGCGGGCTTTCATCCTACGGCTGTTATTGGTGCACTGGGCGCCGCCGTGGCAGTAGGGACAACGCTCCGGCTATCGGCCGGTCAAATGACAAATGCACTGGGGATCGCTGGTAGCTTCTCCTCTGGAATCATTGAATATCTTGCTGAAGGAACTTGGACCAAACGCATCCATGCGGGGTGGGCCGCTCAATCAGGCCTGCGCGCTGCACTACTAGGACGGGAGGGATTTCTCGGACCACGCACCATAATTGAGGGTGAGCATGGGTTCTTCCATGCATTCGCAGAAAATAAAATTAAACCTGATTATACGCAACTTACAGACCGGGTGGGTCTCCAATGGCATGCAGCCAATGTCGCCTTCAAACCGTTTGCGTGTGGCACCATGACCCAGCCTTTCATCGATTGTGCCCTCCAACTACGGGCGCGTGGTATAATGCCGGATCAGATTGAAAAGATGGAATGCAAAGTGGGCGAAGGCACCGTTCATCGTCTTTGGGAACCTCTCTCTGAAAAACGCAATCCGTCAACACCTTATTCTGCCAAATTTAGTGTACCATTTTGTATGGCGGTGGCACTCACAGACGGCGCAGCTGGAATTGAACAATTCACCGAGACCCGCATCGCGGATGAGACCGTGCTCGCAATCGCTAAAACTGTTTCTTATCGGGTAGATCCTTCCAACGAATATCCCGCTAACTATTCCGGCCATGTCCGGGCTACACTTATGGACGGTACCGTTCATGAAGTAGAACAACCCTATTTGCGAGGAGGCAAACGTGAACCCATGTCTCGCAATGAACTCACCGCAAAATTTTTTAGCAACGTGGCCTTCGGCGGATGGACTGATGAGCGGGCCGCACAACTTCAAACATTTTGCGAAACACTCTTCGACGCAGACGATATGTCAGAGCTCAAACTGTTTAAAGTGTAAATTCAACCTAATGGTCAATCTTCTTGAAACCAGTGGCGCTGCAATAGTTTGAAGACGCCTAACACTATCGAAATCATCATCCAGAGCAGCCCCGAAAACCACAACGGTGCGGCAGTGTCATCCGTAGCATCTAACAAATACCCCGCTATTGGAAACAATGCCGCCATCGTAATAAAAAAGACCCCAGTTGTTACTGAGAACCCGATAGTACGGACTTCCGGGCGCAATATTTGTGCGGGCAACGCCATAATCCCCCCGGTGACGCCACCACGCAAAAAGCCGAATAATATCACCCAAAGAAGTGCTGGGGCGGCATAAGGCGCAATGAAACAAATCAATCCCGTTGAAAGCGAACCCCCAACTACAAAATAGCTGGGTTTGCCGGTAAGGTCGGACAAGTAACCGCCGAGAGGAACGGAGACCAAAGAAACCATGGCAACGACACTCGTCAATAAACCAGCACCTTCCGCAGCCATGCCTTGGGCAATTAACAACGGCGGCATAAAGCTCATGAATACCACATAGCCCGACCCCAACAGACCGCGCTCGAGCCCACCAAGAGATGCCAAGACGAACTCTGGCCGACTGATCTGCCAAATTTGCGCGCGTTCAGATGCCCTAACTTCGCGCGCAAGTGGATCACGATACGAAAGCACTAATAGAATGGCCGCAAGCAACACCAGACCCGCATTTACCTGCATCGCGACCTGCCAAGACATCGGCGTTGCGATTAATGGCAACATTCCCATAGCAACGCCTATCCCTAAACCAAAGCTTGATGCGTTTGTTGCGAGCGCTGTAGATATCTCTTTACCGTAAAACCAATCGGTAACAATTTTGGGCAATAGAATGTTAATTATAACGGCACCAGTACCACCCACTAAGCGGCATACCACCATAACCGCATAGGAATCGGTATATGCAAATAAGATGGATGAACTCGCCATTGCGGTAAGCCCAGTGATCAGCGCTTTTCGATCTCCAATCCAAGCAGCGAGCATACCACCGGGTGCCGCAAGAACCGCACCAGGCAACATGAATAACCCGGTCAATACACCGATGTCGGTGTAGCTGAGTCCCCCTTCGACTACCAAATACGGTGCAAGTGCGGCAACCGATTGGAACTGCATCGGCAGCATAGTGCCGATAAAAAACATAAGCGCGAGTACACTCCAGCGGTTGGACAAGACAATCAAAACCATTCTTCCTTTGGGTGTACCGAATGAACTACCGAGGTCGGCAACCGAGACTAGCCGGCAACCGTCGCCGACGTAAATCTTAACTGATCGATGGTATAGTTTTTGAGCTTATTTCGATCCATCTTCGGCATGTAACCTGCGTTTAAATGTAACGCACCATCTTCAAAGCACAGGGGGTTCACGAATAGCCGGTCGCTTGGTTTTAGAAAGCCATTAAACTCGCCCGCATTGTCGATAGTCGCGCGCGCCACACAAGCTTCCATCCAGCAACTAAGTTCAGTGGAAACGCCATCACCCAGAACCGGCGTCATACCACGATCGCGGATCAAATTAAGACCGTCTGCAAGCAAATCAAGCCCCCCCATTTTCTTTAGTTTTAGCTTGATGAATTCTATCCCTGGGATATCGCTGGCACGGCGGATATCATCGAGACCGTAAATAGACTCGTCGAGCATTATCGGCACGGGTGAAGTGGCCGCTACTGCCGCGTTATCAGCCCATGCATTTGCCTCGCAGGGTTGTTCAAAAAGTTCGATCCCATCAGGATCAAGGCTTTCCGCAAAACGGCAACCATCAACGCGATTGAACCCACGATTGGCATCCAGACGGATGGTCGCCCGACCATTTGCGGCCTTCTGGACCGCGCGAACCTTAGCGGCATCATCTTCCCAGTTCTTGCCTACTTTCACTTTGAGGGTAACAAAACCTTCCGCAACGCGAGCGTCGACTTCTCCTGGAATATCCTCGGGTGCAGTCGAATGAAATGGAGTGAGTAAAGGTAGGGAAACATCCGTCGCGAGATGCAATACCTTGTGCCCTTCAAGCATCTCGAAAGCGGTGACCAGCGCGCTAGCCGCAACAGGGCTAACTGACACGCACCCCAAGATGGCATCCCGCGCCTCAGTTACTTTTTGCCCGATTGCCGAGTGGGCATAATCACTGCAAAATGCCCAGCCTCCATCAATGGTCTCAAAGGTATGGCCAGGCGAAATGTGGCCCTCGCCCCAGCCGATCCTCCCATCTGAATCGCGTGCTTCAACTATAATAGGCTCAAATTCATCATATATTCGGTAGGACACGTGATAAGGCACACTAAGCGGTATCTTGACACGATAGATATTGATTTCTTGAATAAACACAAGGCGCTCCTGTTTAAGGATATCGCATTTTAGCGCCGTGACCGAGACCGTGATAGGATGGGTCGAACAAAGGATTTAGGCAATGGAATTTATGCCCTTCAAGCTCAATAAGCTGTCTCCTGCAATCGGCGCGGAGATTCGCGGCATTGATCTGGCACAAATCTGTAATGCGTCATTTGAAGCGATAATTGAGGCCTGGCGCGAACATCTCGTGCTGGTGATCAGGGATCAAACATTCGACGATGCCGCATTTCTCTCATTCAGCGAACAACTGGGAGATCTGGATTTGGCACCAATTACCGTTAGCGGCAAACCATATATTCCGGAATTGCCCCACCTTGCGGTGATCTCCAATGTAGTTGAAAACGGTAATTCCATCGGCGGGCTTGGCAATTCCGAACTCATTTGGCACACCGACATGTCCTATGCAGACGATCCACCCATTGCGAGCCTGCTCTATGCACTTGAGATCCCGAAAACTGGAGGAGATACCTGGTTCTGCAACATGTATCGCGCCTATGAGGGGCTGCCAAATAGACTTAAACAAATGGTCGCGAGGCTCCACTGCAAGCACGACGCCTCGCATAATTCAGCGGGTGAAACGCGTAAAGGATTCTCTGATGGCTTCAACAACCGGGACGAAATTCCAGGGGCGGTGCATCCCCTGGTATGCGCCCACCCGGAGACTAAGCAACCGGTCCTCTATTTAGGACGGCGCGAAAATGCGTATGTTGTTGAGCTAACGGAGACCGAGAGCGACGCTGTACTAGATGAAATTTGGTTACATACCACTTCGCCGGAGAATTGTTGGAAGCACCGCTGGCAAGTAGGCGATGTAGTGATGTGGGACAATCGCTGCACCATGCATCGGCGCAGCGAATTCAATGCAGCTTCGCGGCGCATCATGCACCGCAGTCAAGTCAAGGGGACTGCAATGAAGGCAGCCTTTGTGGCCTGACCTTCCAATGGTTGAAATGCGTAACCCTATCGGCGATTCGCTGTTGCGATTTGAGGATAACCGGCTGATCACCGGCGCTGGCCGCTTTTCCGACGATATTTCCATTGCCAACCAAGCCTATGCGGCTTTCGTGCGTTCACCCCACGCCCACGCCGAGGTAATAACTATCGATCCCTCAGGTGCCTACACCTTACCCGGTGTTATAGCGGTATTTACCGCGAAAGAATTATTGGAGAAAGGAGTTAAACCGTTTCCAACCGACGTAGAGTCACGTGGTCTAGACGTACAAAATCGCGACGGCTCGTTAATGGCAGATCCCGACTATTTTACACTTGCCGATGGCCGTGTCCGTCATGTGGGTGATCCGGTGGCCATGATTATTGCTGAAACCAAGGCCCAAGCGGAAGACGCCGTTGACGCGGTTGCCGTCGATTACCGGCCGCTACCAAGTATCACGGCCACCGGAGACGCAGCGAACACAAACGCGCCGCAGCTATGGGACGTGGCTCCCAACAATGTATGTTTCGATTGGGTTGCCGGCGATGGGGTGGCTACTAAGTCTGCACTGGCAAGCGCTGAGCATGTGGTTACGCTTGAGATGGTCAACAATCGGATAATCACCTGTTTTTTGGAACCACGCTCCGCGCTTGGGATTTATGATATTACTACAGGCAGATTCACAATTCATGCTGGGTGTCAGGGGCTTTACACGCTACAACGACGGCTCGCATATTCGCTATCGGTAGATGCTGAATGCATCCGCGTCATCTCACGTGATGTAGGTGGCGGATTTGGATCTCGCAACGTTATTTATCCTGAATATGTTGCCGTCCTATGGGCGGCGCGCAATTTAGCACGGCCTATTAAATGGACAGCCCGGCGAGATGAGGAATTCTGCACCACCTCTCAAGCTCGCGATTCTGTGTTGCGCGGCACGTTGGGGCTCACCGTCGAAGGTGAGTTCGTTGGGTTGCATGTGCAAAGCACCTGTAATCTTGGAGCCTATCACACCGGCAATGGGCCTTTCACCCAGCTGCGAAACCTGACACGTATGTTGCCGGGGGTTTACAAAACGCCAGCATTACATCTGGAGTTGATCGGTGTGTTCACCAATACCGTTCCTATCAGCTCTTATCGTGGTGTGGGCCGCATGGAAGCAATTACGCTGATGGAGCTACTCATTGACAAGGCGGCGCGTAAAACAGGTATTGACCGAATAGCTCTGCGCCAGAAGAACACCATAGCATCCAATAGTATGCCACATACAACCCCCACGGGAGCGGTTTATGACAGCGGCGACTATACTGCAAACATGGCACTAGCGATGGAAGCAGCAGATTGGGATCGGTTCGCGGTGAGGCGCGAGACGGCGGCACAGTATGGCAGACTGCGAGGCATAGGGTTATGCAACTACATCGAGGGCGCGGGTGGCGTGCCGGGCGAATATGCGGGGCTCACTGTTGCCAGTGACGCCACAGTCCATTTGCGCACTGGCAGCATGTCACAAGGGCAGGGGCATGAAACCACTCTGCGCCAAATTGTAGCGGGAGAGTTGGGAATCTCTGTGAGCAGCATCAATATAGCAGCATCAGATACAAATCATATTCCTGCAGGAGTAGGCACCAACGCCTCTCGGTCAATGGTGCGCGCTGGCACAGCTCTGGTGGAAGCAGCCCAGAAAATTATTGAAACTGGAATGAAAAGTGCGGCGCAGATACTTGAAGCAGCGACAGCAGATATTGAATTCGTTGACGGATATTATCGCGTCAAAGGGACCGACCGTGCAGTCGATTTGTTCAAAGTTGCTGAAACAAATTCCTTGGAAGTGGAAAACCACCATACCGGAAATGCAACCACTTACCCTAACGGCTGTCATATTTGCGAGGTAGAGATCGACCCCGAAACCGGGACACCAGAGATAATTGCGTTTACGGTCGTTGATGATGTGGGCCGGGCTATCAATCCAATGATTGTTCACGGTCAATCTCAAGGCGCGATAGCGCAAGGCGTGGGTCAGGCACTAACCGAGCTAGGTGCTTACCATAAGAGCAACGGCCAGCTACTAACCGGTTCATTCATGGATTATAGCCTTCCGCGCGCAACCGATCTTCCGTCTATCTCGCCGATTCAAAATGATGTGCGCAGCCCGACCAACCCGTTGGGCGTAAAAGGCGCCGGAGAGGGCGGAACTACTGGTGCGCCAAGTGCTGTCATGAACGCAATAATAGATGCACTCACCCCCCTTGGAGTTGAAAACGTCGATATGCCCGCGACACCACACACGATCTGGTGCGCCATCCAGTCGTCCCAATCAACCTAATCATTGCATCGACCGCTTTGCCGGGGAGATAATCACTCTCGTCGATAAAATACCCGAGGGGGAATTCGATGGCTCATGCTCTGGACAAGATTTATGAAAGTGAAGCTGCTTGGAAGGGACCGGAGGTCGCCGCTTCAAGCGACTGGATTTATCGGTTGACCGAAGACGACGTCGCCGAAATTGATACAGCCTTAGCCCACGTTAAGTCTAAAAGGATGGCTCTCTCGCAATTTGGGCGATCAGACTTTCCGTTACCGACATTGTCTAAAACACTGGCAGGAATTTTAACGGAGTTGGAGACTGGCCGCGGGTTCAAACTCATCCGCGGTATACCGGTGATGCGCTACAGCGAGGAAGACGCCACTTTGGTTTATTGGGGTTTAATGAGCTATTTCGGCGAATCCATGGCGCAAAATATGATGGGCGAACTAATCAGTCACGTCCGCGCGATCGAAGGCGACTGGAACCAAGACTTCAACATCCGTGGTTATCAAACCACAGTGCATCTGCCATTCCATTGCGATAAGGCGGATTTAGTGGGTCTCATGTGCCTACAGACTTCAAAGGCAGGCGGCACCAGCTGTATCTCTAGCGCCGTCGCCATCCACAACCAGATACTGCGCACCCGGCCAGATTTGCTCGCCGCATTATACGAGGAGTTTTACATAGACCATCGCGGTGAAGAATTTGAGGGAGAACCTCCCTATTACATTTCACCCGTCTTCGCCATCCATAAGGGACATTTTTTCAGCCGATTTGGCTCGAAATATGTGGAGAGTGCCCAGCGCTTCCCGGAAGTTCCCCGCATGACACCAACACAAACAGAGGGCCTTGCCATGTTCGGCGATCTTGCCATGAGCGATGAATTTCGTCTGGATATGGAATTCGAACGAGGCGATATTCAACTTTTAAACAACCACTATATCGTCCACAGCCGGACCGACTACGAGGACTGGCCGGAACTCGATCGCAGGCGGCATCTTTTACGAATGATCCTCCTGACAAAGAATTATGCCGATGCGCCCAATTTCACTCTAGACCTCAATTCCTTTATCCGCCGTTGGGGCAATGAACCTCGGCAATCGGTTTTGAAGATGGCAAACTAGCGCGTTGTTCAATAAGGAATATAAGGCCCTATAACAAACGGCCCCTCGAAAGAGGGGCCGTTAATCACATTAAATCATTCACCAAATTAGGACTTCTTTTTCTTGGTGTATACGCGTTCTTTAATTGCTTTGATAACGTCGGGGGTCGCAGCATCAAATCCAGCTTTGATCAATACATTGATCTGTTTCGCCGTTACCGGTGAATGCTCGACACGTCGTTTCTTGATATTTTCTATAAAGCCTTTGTCGTACATCATCGTCGTAAAGGACTTTCTCAAAATATTTACGACCTTTTGGGATGCTCCTGGTGGGATATAGAAGGCTTGTCCCACCTTGAGATTCATACCCAAAACCTCATACATCTTTGCTTCCATAGTTCCTGGTTTCAGGAGATCATCCAAACGAGGAACGCCCTGAGCTGCGGGATGTGGTGATTTTGGTCCATACATAATGATGGGAACAACTAATTTTTTAGGTAGCCAAGTTGGGCGAACTCCAGTAAATCCGGAAAGGAAGTTATTCCGTCCCATAGTCTCACCCTTTTCAACCGAAACATTCATCCGTCCACCACCTTTGTAGCCATAGATCAATTTCATCTTGGTACCGAGTGTGGCATTTACGAGGCGCGGAAAAATTGAACCGGAAGAAGCAAAACCACTAGTCGCAATTGTTGTTTCTCTCTCCATCAGGTGTGACAATTTCGTGATCCCACTGGTGTGCCAAAAGAATACACCAGCAGCTCTGGCAGCAGGTGCCCCCAACCAGTTAAATTTACGTGCGTCATAACGCACTTTTCTTACCATTGGCGTAGTGATAACGCCGGGAGCTGCCATCGCGATAAAGCTCCCATCCTTAGGGGCGACATTCATCATATAGGCAGCTGACTTGGCGCCGCCGCCGCCTGGCATATTCTGAATAAGCGTCCGGGGATTACCAGGGATAAATTTAGCTATGTTTCTTTGCACTATTTGGCAATAGACATGGTAGGTGCCACCTGATCCAGAGGGAACCTGTACAGTAATCGTTTTACCAGCAAAATAATCGGCTGACATCGCAGGTGCAGCAATCGCCAGCAGTGAGCCAGCTGTAATGGCCGGCAGCACAAATTTTAGTGAACGTACAATCATTTATTTTCTCCATAAAGCCTGTGTGCGATTGAATCTACTTACTTAACAGCTCATTACTCAACAAATATCATCAGCACTACTAACATGAAATCAGCCAAAGGGATGGTTAGCAAGTACTATAACGAAAAGACATGATTTAGATTTGGAGACCTTAACTGAAACTCCTGCTTCTGGTTGTATAGTTCAGCGGAGTTATGAAAGCAGTCAACCAGATCTTTATCAAGCGCTAGTGCACAAATTAATCCGTCTCAAAAACGAGATCTTTGATTACCCTGCGATTGGGCGGTGGCTCAATTTTCATTCCATCGGCAGCCAAACACATGCACGTCAATTGCCGTTTGCCGTTTATCATCATGGAGCAAATTCCACAAACGCCGCGTCGGCAGTCGGAGTTCCGGAAGGAAAGTGTCCCGTCGACACGATGATAAATGAAGCGAACCGCCTGAAGTACTGAAAGCGGCCCTTCGGGATTGATCTCATACTCTTGATAACGTGGGTCCTGATCGCATGCCGGATCAAAGCGGTAAAGTGTGAGACTGAACTTGGCCATTAGGATGCCGACTTAGTCATTGGCAAAGCAGGGCATGGCTTGGTCTCAAATTGAAGCGCCCCATCTTGGATGCGGATTAAAATATTTCGATGCCAATTGGCATCGTCAATCTCGGGGAAATCCTCCCGATAATGAGCACCACGACTTTCGGTCCGCAGTAAGGCTGAGCCCGCCATGGCCTGTGCCAAGCGGGCCATGGCGGCAAGCTCTAGTGCTTCAACCCAATCGTAATTGCCGATACGGCTAGCATCGGCGATCGATAATGTGGGCAAATCGTCCACTTCAATTGTCTCGAGCGCAACAATGGCATCGCGTAAGCCCGTGTCGTTCCGCACAACGCCAACGTAATCATTCATTAATTTCTGTAGCCGCGCCTTGACCACATTTGGTCTTGGCCCGACACGGTCGCGGTCAAGATAACCCAGTACACGCCGGCATTCCTCACTCACTGCATAGGGATCCGTTTGAGCTATGCAATTCGATGCAGCAAAGTAAGCTGCCGCATCTCCAGCTCGCTTGCCAAAAACCAAAATTTCCGTAAGCGAGTTGCCGCCGATACGTCCCGCTCCATGCGGCCCACCGGAGCATTCACCTACAGCGTAGAGCCCCGGCAACGTCGTTTCTGCATGAGCCCCAATCTTGATGCCACCGCATACATAATGTGCCGCGCTGCCCACCTCAATGGGTTGAGTCATATCGACGCCGAACGATTGCAGATATTTTGTTTGCGATGGCAAAGCTGCCATCAGGGTTTCCTGTGAAACAGAGCCCGGATCAAAGTACGCACCGCCATGCGGGCTACCGCGCCCAGCGCGCACTTCACCATAAATGGCGCGTGCATAAACATGACGGGCAGGATTGTCATTACCTTCGGGATCATACTGGGCTAGAAACGGCTCACCTTCAGAATTGTAGAGTGGTCGTGCGCCCTTCGTGAGCAAATACTGAAAAGTGAAAAGCACCCCACGTACAGTTGCCGGATGTAACACCGCGTGACCCAACATGAGTAAGAATTCTATATCGACTAAGTTCGCGCCTGCATCCAGCGCCAGCGCGTAACCGTCGCCCGTGGAATCAGGAGTATTACTGTGCACCGGAAAAAGCTCGCCAGCTCCACCGGTAGCCATAACTACGGCGGCAGCTCGAATTTCCAACAATTCGCCCTTTTGAAAATCAAGTGCAACCGCACCACAAACACGGTCACCATACTTCAACAGCTTAGTTACTAGGATTTCATGCAACCGCAAAATTTGTCGCTTGTTTATCTGTCGTCGCAACGCCTGCATGATCGGCGTACCAAGCGAGTCACCCTTTTTGATAGAACGGGGATAGGTCTGCGACGAATCCAACTTTCGTTGCACCAGCTTACCATCAGGTTCCCTGTCGAAGCGCGCGCCAAACGATTCAATATCCTCTACCGCCTCAATCGCCTCGGTCGTAAAAATCCGCGCAAGTTCTGGATCTGCCAGTCCATAGCCACCGCGGAGCGTATCTGCGTAATGCACATCGGGATTATCGCGCTCATCTGCAAATCCGTAGGCCACCTGAAAACCGGTAACCGCAGTCTGCGTAAGGCCGCTTTTCCCGACGATACCCTTGGACAGCACGAGGACCCGGGCGCCAGCATCGTGAGCGGCAATCGCAGCGCGCAATCCACCGCCGCCACCACCGATAACCAGTACATCGGTCTCAAGAATTTGATCTATATGTTCCCGTGTTGTCATGCGCTAGCAATATTAAAAATCAGCTATAGCGAACTACAAGGGAAAATTAATTCTTTGATGATAAGCGAACAATTGAGTCTCATGATTAAGGTTAGTAAAAAAATATAAAAAAAATTTATAATTATAAACTTTTAAACCACTATTCACCTGTAAAGGGGGAAATTTGGTGATGGATAAAAATCCAGAATTTGGAAATTCAGTTACAGCAGGCAAAATAAAAACTAATTATCATGACGTTGGGGACGGGCATAATGTCCTATTAATTCACGGTTCAGGTCCAGGTGTAACAGGATGGGCAAACTGGCGCACGGTCATTCCTCCATTGTCGAAAACATTCAGAGTGTTAGCCCCTGATATCGTGGGCTTTGGTTATACAACTCGGCCAGAAGCCGGTAATTACAATCTTGAATACTGGATGAACCATGTAGTTGATTTTCTGGATGCACTCGACGTCGATAGGACCAGCATTTTAGGAAATTCTTTCGGTGGGGCCCTAGCACTGGCGTTGGCAATCAAGGTCCCCGACCGCGTGGAAAACCTAATTTTAATGGGCTCAGCTGGCCTCGAGTTTGAACTTACACCAGGACTGGATGCTGTTTGGGGCTACGAACCTAGTATAGAAAACATGCATGCCTTAGTGGACCTATTTACGTTTGATAAAAAGTTTTTGACAGATGATCTTGTTAGAATGCGTTATGAAGCGAGTATACGTGAGGGCTACCAAGAGTCCTATTCTAGGATGTTTCCGGCGCCAAGAAAGTCCGGCATAACTGCGTTATCAAGCTCTGAAATTGAAATTTCTGGTATAAGAAACGAGACCCTTATAGTGCATGGTAGAGACGACAAAATTATACCATTAGAGTCCAGTATCAGGTTACATAAACTCATTGATCGCTCCGAACTACATGTATTTGGTCGATGTGGTCATTGGACTCAAATTGAACATAACGAACGATTTTGTGAATTGGTTATTAACTTTTTAGGTAAATAAATAATAAATTAATTAGATAATACTTATGTCACAAATATTTTACGTTTTAGCAAAAGTGAATGTGAATAAATTTGTCCGTCGCTCTTTCTATGGTCCAATTTATTGGGTTAAAATTATACAATAATAAAAGTGTTTCTTTGGACGAAAATTGGGGAATAGCAGATGTACGACACATACGACCTTAGAGGCATGGTCAAACCTGATAGGGTTCACCGTACACTGTATACAGACCCCCAAATCTTTGAACTGGAAATGGAACGCGTATTTGGTCATACCTGGCTTTATGTTGGGCACGAAAGCCAAGTGGCAAACGTAGGTGACTTTTTTAGAACCACGCTAGGAACACAACCTGTCGTAATGAGTCGCGCTGAAGACGGTGAAATTTGCGTGATTTACAATCGTTGTGGACACCGAGGTGCAATCGTTTGTAATGAAGCCAAAGGAAACACGGATGGTTTCAGATGCTGCTACCATGGATGGGCATATAAACTCACGGGCGAACTCGCCTTTGTTCCAATGCGACGAGGTTATCCGGATACCTTTGACTTAAAATCAAAAGATTTAGGGATGGTAAGTTTACCTCGAGTTGTAAACTACCGAGGCTTTGTTTTTGCAAGCCATGCTAGAGATGGCCTGACCTTAGATGAGTGTCTGGGCCCAATAAAGGACAGTATAGATGGAATAATTGAAGCAGCACCCGACGGTGAAATTGATTTAACAGGCGGAATGCATCGATACCAATTCGCCGGTAATTGGAAGTATCAAGTAGAAAATATAATAGATCTTTATCACCCACCATTTTCGCATGAATCTACAATGATCGATGAACATAGGCAGTTTGCTCGGCCGGGGATCGAAGAAGGAGCCGAATTTATAGATAAACAAGGTACTCCAATTTCAAAATGGGATGACACCGGAGTGAGAGCCTTTCCACATGGTCATAGTTTTATTGGGCCGTTGCCGGGATCAAGCCAAAAAAGTGGTGATGTTTTTGAGGAGTATCGTAACGCCTTGGAAACAAAATTGGGGGCGGAAAAGGCTATTGAAGTTCTTGACATCGATCGTCACAACACAATGATTTATCCCAATCTTGTTATTCAAACCGCTGCGCAACATGTGAGGGTTGTGGAACCCGTCTCCGTAAATAAGACGACAATTAGGATTTATCCAGTGCGTTTGAAGGGTGCTCCGGAAGCTATGAACCGGGACGTGATTAGATATCTAAATTATACACATTCACCGGCTTCCTTAATACAGACCGATGATCTCGAAGCATTTAATAGAATTTCTGTCGGACTTAACACAATGGGATCGGACTGGGTTGTTTTTGGCAGGGGCCTTAATCAGGAAAATAAAGAAGACGACGGTGGGGTCAGCGGTTTTGGAACCAATGAAATTTGCCAACGAAACCAATATGTTGAATGGCTAGACCTTATGACAAGAGCAGCCTAAATAATAGTTAAAAGTAGTGAGATGCCTATTACAACCCAATACTCGAATAGCCTTAGAGACTGGCCAACCCTCGCAGAAATTGAAGCTTTTATTCAATTTGAAGCAGAGCTTCTGGATACAAGAAAATTTGAGGAGTGGTTAGAGCTCTTTACTGAGGATTCCTACTATTGGTGCCCAACAGAACCCGAACAGGATAATCCGCACGATACGCTTTCAATCTTCTACGATACACGGGATTTACTTGAGACGCGCATCAAACGTCTTAGACACCCAAGCATACATGTCCAAACTCCACCGAGTCGAACACAACATCTCATTTCTTATGTTCGATTGAGAGAGGGGAACCCTTCGGATAGTGAGTTTACTATCGCATCAAATTTCTTTGTACTTGAATATCGTCAGGATAATCAGCGTTTATTTGGAGGTACCTTCGAACACCGACTAAGAAGGAATCAAAAAGATCTAAAAATCGCATGGAAAAAAGTGAACTTAATTAATTGTGATTCCGTATTTGATCCTATTGCTGTGCCCTTTTGAGTTTAATGCAACTCTGATAATGTCCAAACACACTCTATAAAACGTTATAACGCTTTGAAAGTTAGTTTGTTCAAAATTTAAGGCAAACTAACCAAACATAAAAATACAATAAAGTAACTAATGGGGAGAACCAAATGGCAATAAGTGGCGTTATGCGGGCAGGTTCAGTTCAAATTCGTGTAACCGAAATGGCTGCCGCTGAAAAACATTATACGGACGTTCTAGGACTGATAAAAACGCACGAGGGTGGTGACGGGCGTGTGTACCTAAAAGCATGGGATGAACACGATCACCATAGTGTTGTTTTACGTGAAGCCGAAACTGCAGGCATGGATCATATGGCTTTTAAGGTATCGGATAACGATACGTTAAACGCTTACGAACAAAAATTGGAGGATTCTGGGGTAATTGTTACCCGTATTCCCGCTGGTAATGACGAGGCGACGGGAGAACGACTGCAATTTGTCATCCCAACCGGTCATACCATCGAACTTTATTCTGACATGGAACAAGTTGGAAATGGGCTTTCGCTGGACAACCCCGAAGTCTGGCCAGATGATCTTAAGGGCATGCGACCAACACGTTTTGACCATTGTCTCCTCTATGGAGACGACCTGGATGGATCGGTCAGATTATTCACCGAAATTCTTGGGTTTAAGCTGGCGGAACAAGTTGTAACGCCCGATCGCAAGTTAATGATCGGTGCATTTTTAACAGCAGCAAACAAACCCCATGACATTGCTTTCATACGGTCACCTGAAAAAAACAAGTTCCATCATGCATCCTTTTATGTTGAATCATGGAGTGACCTCCAATATTGCGCAGATATAATTGCAAAAAAACGTGTTCCTTTAGACATTGGCCCAACTCGCCACGGCATTACTCGCGGGGGCACAATTTATTTTTTCGATCCTTCAGGCAATCGCAACGAAACGTTCTGTGGTGGTTATATCCACTATCCTGATCGACCAACGTTAACTTGGACTGAAGATGATTTGGGAAGAGCTATCTTTTATTACGACCGAAAGCTGAATGAAAATTTTCTATCGGTAACAACGTAACAACCAATCTAATGAAATTTAATTAATAAACAAAATTCTCAAGCTACAAACAGGGAGACTTAAAATGAACACAAGAAAATTAGCCCTTATAGGGGCTGCAATAACCATACCTCTATTTGCTGCTCCGGCATCAGCAGAAAAATATCAGTTAACCCTCGCGGGAGGGGCTCCAAAGGGTGTTTGGTCCCTTATCGGAAAGGGCATCAATGATGCGATGGCCGCACAATACCCTGGTTCTTCGGTTACCTATCAAACGTCAGCCGGCGGCGGGATAGGTAATATTCCTCTTGTGGAGGATAATAAAGTTCCCATGGGCCTCGCAACTGACTCCGCAGTGGTAAGGGCCGTAAATGGTGAAAAACCTTTTAGGAAAAAATATAAAAAACTACGGGGATTAGCATTCGTTGCGGGGTGGTTACCCATGCATATGATCGTCACCAAGTCCTTTGCAGATAAATATAAACTTAAAAATTTCGCCGATATCGCAAAAGCAAAACCACCTATAAGGGTGACTGTTAATCGCCGCAGTAATATGGCGGCATTCGCGTCGATGCACATGTTTAATGCGATTGGCGTAACAGCCAAAGACATCAAAAGTTGGGGTGGACAAGTGGTGTATCAGCCCTCACCCGGACAACGCGATCTGATGCTTGACCGGCGGATAGACTTGGTTTCAAACCAACTGCCACTTAAACACCGAGTAATTCGTCAAATGCAAAAATCTCTAAAACTGACTTTGCTCCATATTGACAAGTCGATATCAGTAAAAACAGCGAAAGCATTTGGGCAGGAACTCTACACGATTCCCAAAGGGACCTATTCTTGGCAAACCTCAGAAATGACTGTGCCGTCTCTAGGTTCTACGTTAGTAACTGGTGCAGACCTCGATAGTAAAACTGCTTACGCTATTACTAAGGCTCTTGTTACACAAATTGGCAAAATTCATGCCGCCCATAGGTTTTTACGGAAACTAACGAAGGAATATTTAGCGTCCTTGAAGATAGTGCCTTATCATCCGGGCGCAGTGAAATACTATAAAGAAGCGGGGCTGATGTAGTATAAGTCTTCTTCTGGAAACATAGTGACAAAAAATCGTCTGCTTGTTGAATTTTTATTCTCTGTTGGCAAGCGGCGACAACCAGAGGGGTGGATTGCGTGGTTGATCCCCCCTTTTGCGGCCTTTATAGCCTGCTGGGTAATTTATGCAGCTTTATTTGCAATAATTGATCCTTGGGAACTCGCTGCGATTTTTCTCTGTGGTATGTTGGCCCTGGTTTTTCTGCTGATTGGGGGCAGCCCAAAATCTGATATAAAAAAACCAACATCATGGGATTGGTTACTTTCCACGGCATCCCTTGTAGCGGGCATCTACTTCTTTCTTAACAGCGAAGCGCTGGTTTCCAGAATTTCCATGCTAGACCCTCTCAGCAATTGGGAAATCGCTTCTGGCACTATTCTTTTCGTCGCAACCCTTGAAGCTGTGCGCAGAACTACCGGTGTCGGCCTGACATTAATTGTTCTTTTCTTTATTGCGTATAACTTTCTTGGTCACCATTTAACCGGCACCTTTCGACATGGATATATACCTTACTTACATTTCCTTGAACTAACAGTTTATACAACGGATGGAATACTCGGGGTTCCAGTTCGAGTTGCGGCAACTTACGCCTTTTTATTTGTTATGTTTGGAACGTTTCTTAGCCGAGCCGGCGGAAGTGAATTCTTTTTTAACGTTGCGGCAATCATTAGTGGCCGTAGACCAGGCGGGCCAGCCAAAATAGCAGTCATTTCATCGGGTCTCTATGGAATGTTATCAGGGAGCCCAACGTCCGATGTCGTAACAACTGGATCTGTTACAATTCCTATGATGAAACGTGTTGGTTACCCAGCGCCTTTAGCTGGAGCTTTCGAAGTTGCCGCATCTACTGGCGGCAGCCTGCTTCCACCGGTAATGGGGTCAGCCGCGTTTATCATGGCGGAATACACAGGCATTGATTACAACCAAATCGTAGTGGCCGCTATAATTCCCGCGGTACTTTACTATCTTTCTGTGTATGCACAGGTTCATCTCAGGTCGTTGAAACTCGGGCTTCAGGGTATGCCACAGGACCAGTTGCCTGAAATTAAAAGAACCTTCCGATTGGGAGGTGTTTTCTTAGTTCCATTGCTCGCACTCATCACTGCTCTATTAATGGGTTATTCACCAAATATGGTTGCCGTATTTGGAGTAATCTCCGTAATAGCGGTTTCCGTATTCCGACGTGCTACCCGTCTTGGGCCGAAAAAAATATACGAGGCTTTGGTCGAAACCACCACCCGCATGGTGGCTGTAACTGGCGCCTGCGCAGCAGCGGGCTTGGTTATTGGCGGCATTACTATGACGGGCTTAGCGATGAAATTTGCCGATCTCGTAACAGCGATAACGCACGGACATCTTTTCTTTTCACTAATCGTGGCAGCAATACTGACAATTATTCTTGGAATGGGTATGCCTACGCCAAGCGCCTATATTCTTGCTGCAGCATTAATAGCTCCGCTCCTCGTTAAGGAATTTCATGTACCTCTATTGGCCGCTCATATGATGATTCTTTATTTTGCGGTTATGTCGGCTATTACACCACCTGTCGCGGTTGCCGCCTATGCAGCAGCTCCATTGGCAGATGCAAACCCTTTGGAAATTGCCTTTCTCGCGGTCCGTTTGGCACTGGGTGCGTTTGTTGTTCCGATTGCCTTTATCTACAACCAAGAACTATTAATGCTTGGAGAATGGCAAAATATTTTGATAACCCTGTTTAAAACTGGAGCGGGATTAATTTTATTAGCAATTGCCGTGGAAGGTTTTATTAAATCAAAAGTTACCTGGTGGAACCGCATAATTTTAGCTGTAGCCGGAGTTTATTTTTTGATCCCGGGCGTATTTGCGATCTCTATTGCCACAGGTTTAGTTGTGTTTTATTTGATTTTGTTACAGATACAAAACAAATTCACCAAAAAAATTTAATACTGTTACTGAGAACACAAAACCAAATTATTAATAATTTCAGTTTTTTAAAATATTATTTGCTTTCTCAACGACTGCGCCATCAATACTTGAGAACTGGTTTTTATCAACCTCAGTTAAATAATCGGTGATAGATGAGGCAAATGATTGACGAAGGCTGATTTGTTCAAACCACCTTAAAACATTTGGACTAATGTCCTCCCAGAGACTTAATAATTTTAAATCCCTTATTCTGTTTATATAGGGCGTAATCGCTGCGTCAGCGAGCGTATAATAATTTCCAACCAAAAATTCGGTTGTATTGAGCGCCGCTTCTACATCCGTGATAAAGGAATCAAAAACCTTGATTGCCTGGATCACTACAGCGGCATCAAATCCGTCTCTGTAAACAGCCTCCTGACGGGCCCTCCTTCCAGGGTCCGGAATTTTTTCCAAGTGGGCTTTTTGTTCCTCGGCTGTTTTGTTTAAAAAACTCGGTCTAAATGCTGTTCCATGGGTTAATGTCCCAATAGACGGGTGGACACTTTCATCTACGCGCTTTAGCCATAACCGTACCCGAGCCCGATCCATGGCATCTTTCGGAAGAAGGCTTGGATTTGGAGCGATGTCTTCAAGATATTGCATGATAATGGACGACTCTATTATTTTTAATTCATTATCAAACAGTGTGGGAACTACAGCGTTGGGGTTAATCGAAAGGTACTCTGGAGAAAACTGCTCACCCTTTCTTAAGTCTACATTCCGACTCTCAAACGATATTCCCTTTTCTGCTAAAACCAATCGAGCCTTAATTGCACAGACCGAAGTCGTTCCATCATAAAGAATTAACATAAAGCCCTCCCCTAAAGCCCTTGTATGGCCTTTATTAAAATAACTGGCAAGGTAACAAAATCGCAGCTTGACTACTCGAACCCCCACTCGATACGAAAGCTAAATTTAAAAACTATCCAGTAGGGAATGAAATCCAATCAGATAGGCCGCTGATATAATAGCGGAGGCGCTGTCGCCTTAAAATTAGGATCGAAAGACGCTATAAATATATAGAGCTTAGTCAACAAGAGACGAAAGGTATCGACGATTCTTTAATAGTAAATGGCAGTTGTATCCATCATCCGGTTGATAGACAGAGGAGCAGCCATGACCATCAAGAGAATTCTCGCGCTACCCAATGACGAACTAACCCGTCAATCCGTACTCAACACTGCACTCCATATTGCAGAAGTTTTCGGCTCGCACATTGACGTTGCATACGTCAAACACGTTCCAATTTTCTACGCCGACACCGCAGGCGATGAGATGTCGGTGCAAATCGCTAGCGATCTTATGAAAGGCAAGAGTGAAAGCTTGGAGAAAGCGGAACAAAATATGCACGCTATCTTCGAAAGGTTTATCCGTATACATGGTCTAAGCCTACTCGACAGTCCAATCAACAGGCCATCGCCGAGCGCGCAATGGATAAGCGTCGACGGTCACCCGGCCGATGTCTTAGGCCAACTCGGCGGTGCACATGATTTGATCATCACCGGCCAACCCAAAACACCTCAATCGCTCGGCCGCATCACTACCGAGGCCGCGTTATTTGCCACGGGCCGACCGGTCATAATTACTCCGAGCGAGCCACCGATACATATGGGAGAAACTGTGTTAATTGCCTGGAATCGTGGACCCCAGGCGGCCCGGGCCTTTCACGCAGCAAAGGCGCTTCTACTAAATCGTGCTCGGCGAGTGCGTATACTTTCTATTACTACCGGCGCTAAAAAAGGGCCGTCCGCATCGGAAGTTGCCGCCAATTTAAAATGGCACGGAATTGAAGCGGATGTAGTGGAACTGTCGCCAGATTACCGCTCAGTGGGTGAAGTTCTACTTGCCCAAGCGAGTGCAATTAACGCGGATCTGCTTGTAATGGGTGCATTTTCCCATAGCCGCTTGCGCCAACTTATTCTGGGTGGTGTCACCGAGTATGTATTCCAGAACGGAGCCTTGCCAGTATTAATGGCACACTAACCATAACCGTGTCGCTGAATTTGGTTTTGATTGCTTAACAATAGTTAAATTTCGAATAAAAATTTTATAAGACATCCGTTTTATTGAATCGTATTCATGATTGTTGATTAATCATCATCCCGCAATGCCGGCATAACCTGTTCTACAAATAACTCGATGGAACGGGTTGTTTCTTCTTCAGATAGGCTGCCAAAGGCAAACTGACCGACCAAATAGTTGGCACCAGACCTCTTGAGATCAGCCGACAGATATTTGATAACCGTATCGGGTGACCCCGCGATACCTTGACCCTCAGCACACAATTTGTCGAAATCAGCGGCGCGAGGATGGCGAGGTTGACTACCGTGCAGCCGAAAAAGGTAGTTGAAACTGTCGTGCCACATGGGATAACCGAGCCTAGCGATGTCTAGCGCCTCGTCGTCAGTCTCAGCCAATACAATAAATCGGCCAATGCCGATAAGGGGTTCAGGTTCGTCGCCTTTACCAAGGTCTAATAGGCGCGCACGGTAACTATCTGTAAAGGTTCGGGTTAGCTCGGCATGATCAAGGCTGATCACGTTGAGTCCTTTGCTTGCGGCACGCGCAGCACTTTCTGGTGAATGAATTCCATACCACATTGGCGGGTGAGGTTTTTGAAATGGGGTAACGCATACCGGTACGTCGTCATAAGTATAATGTTTTCCTTTGAAGTTGAGGTATTGATCAGCCAGTCCCTGCAAAATAACCTGCAGTCCCTCAGTATAGATGCTTTCAGCTTCGACGGGGTCACACCCAAAAAATCCGAGCTCAATGGGCGAAGCACCGCGACCAAATCCCATATCGAGGCGCCCCCCACTCATTTGGTCGAGCATGCATATCTCTTCAAGCAACCGCAAGGGATCGTAAAGCGGGAGTGCATAAATCATCGGCCCAAAACGTAGCGACCTCGTACGCTGCGCAACTGCCGACAAAAACACACTGGGTGACGGCGACAATCCAAGCGGTGTCGCGTGATGTTCGGCAATGTGATAGCTATAAAATCCCGCCTGATCGTATAGTTCCACCAGTTTTAGACGCGCCTCGTAATACGTATGGAGCGGCAGGTCATTGCGGTCGACATGGTCAAAAATGCCGAATTTCATTCAGCGCCTCTATGCCGTTTAAGAGTTCAACACAGGATAGCATCCATGGCGGAAGAGAGTGGGAGTTGAACCCACCAGGCACGTTTAACGCCCCTCATCGGGTTTGAAGCCCGAGCGCAGCACCGGCTTACGAATCCCTTCCGTGGTCAAGTTTAAGATGATTTTCCTCCTCAGGAAACCGAACTGCCGAAAATTTGGACCGCCGGCTTAAGTATACGACGCGCATCGCCGATGCGCCGGGTAAAACCAGCCTTATCGAAATATTCAAGGACTTCGATAGCGAGATTGCGGCCGACACCAGACTCACCGCGAAAGGCGGCAGCGGTGATCATGCCGTCCTTCATAGTCAGCGCCAAGCTTTCAGCTATTTCCCCCAATTCACAGACTGCGCCGGGCAATAGAAACCGATTCTTACCGATATGAAACACCAAACCTTGAGCGGCTGCGCGACGCAGGAATTCAAACAAAGCTTTAGGCTCCACACCTATGTTTTGTGCTAGATCATGTACCGCTGGCGGCTGCAACCCTCCCCGTTCAAGTGCAGGTTGGACAGAATTCCAAAGAATTTTATCCTTTTCCCCCATGACCGGCTGATGATCCGGCAACTTGACTTGCTTGTTGGAACTAACCAAGTCACCGCTTGCCACAAGATTTGCTATCACCTCACCAAACAGTCCAGGTTGTGGGGATTTCTCTAACAAGAGGCGGAGTGCATTTTCTGCAGGTCCAAAGCGATCGGGTGATTTTTGATGCCAAGTTGCCAATGCGGAGAGCGTTTCATCACGTAGGGCCTCCCAGTGACTAAGTGCTATACCAATTTGTTTTCCAGAATATTCCAGCCGCACCATATCCACTTGCTCAAAAAGAGCCGTCATTTCCCGTTTGTTTAGATTTCGTGCTCGGCAGAACTGTGAAAGATCGACACCCGAAGTTATCAGTTTGAGTAAGCTCATCAATGCCTTGGCCGGGTCGTCTTCTTCCAAAGCTCTGAGTATTTCTAGTCTTTCGGGACGTGCACGTCCCCGCGCTGGGGCAAATGGATCTATTACCCGACCGCCCCCCATAGTGCGTAAGGCTGACTGGTCGCGCAGTATCAGCCTATCTTCGCGAACCGCACCAATAGGATGATCCAGTACCAGTTGTATTAAAGCGGAATGGCCGGGGGAGACTTGACGCTCACCAAGAACAGCAACTCGAGCAGTAACATCCGCAGCCCCTAAATGAAGATGCACCGGCGTCCAATGTTTCAGGGGGCAGGGTTCGGAATTCAACAGACGAATTCTCGCATCAAGTCGGGATGTTGGCGCATGGGCCGTTTCAGCAACTACCCAATCACCACGATGGACACAGTCTTTTTCTATATTCGGTCCCGCAATGTTAAGTGCGCAGCGCTGCCCCACTTGTCCCCGAGCCGCTTTTTTGTTCTGTGCATGAATACCTCGTACCCGCACCGGCAACCCGCTAGGCGACAAAACCAGCCGATCGTCATCGTTCACATCACCGGAAAAAACCGTCCCGGTCACCACTAGCCCGGCGCCAGGCACGGTGAATCGACGGTCGACAGCAAGACGAAAATTTCCGGAAGAAGAAGCGTGATCCGCCTCATGGGCCTTAAGATGCAGGTGATCGCAAAGATCAGCTACTCCGATGCCGGTCGTGCCCGATACTGGAAACATTGGTGCACCCTCTAGCCCCGTACCATCAAGCAAAACTTCCATTAACTCCATAACCTCTTGTACGCGTCGTTTATCGACCCGGTCGATCTTGGTCAGCGCAATAGCGCCCTCTGTGAGTCCTAGCAGATCGAGAATTGCAAGATGTTCTTCCGTCTGTGGCATCGGGCCATCATCAAGTGCAACCACCAACAACGCATAATCTATACCAGTCACGCCAGCGAGCATGTTGCGAACAAAACGTTCGTGACCTGGTACGTCTACAAATCCCAGAATTTGATCACCTTCGATAGATGCATAAGCATACCCAAGGTCAATTGAGATACCGCGCTTTTTTTCTTCAGGTAACCGGTCCGTATCAACACCGGTTAACGCCTTAACCAACACCGTCTTACCGTGATCTATATGTCCGGAGGTTGCGATGATCATGGGCCTGAACCCGCATGTAGTCGGAGCAATTCAAGCTGTTCAACAAAAGCCTTCTCCGATCGCATTTCGAGGCATCTGAGATCAAGCCAGAATGCATCGTCTTGGATGCGCCCAATAACGGGTATAGGCAGCGCCCGGAATGCGGCAGCAATGCGGTTTAATGCTGCTCCACTACGTCTTGCCGAATTTAGGCGTAAAACGATGGCTTGGCTTTCAAGTCGCTTGGAAGGTAGAGACCCACTGCCTATTAGGCTCTTGCATGGGAGGATCTCCACAGAAACACTCTTCCCGGTTCTACGGGTTAGAGCGGGTAACAAACGCTGCGCGCAGGCTAAAATGTCATCGGCAGAACGTGCCAAGAGCCGCAAAACTGGTACTCGCTGGACCAGCTGATCCGGATTGGCATAGAGCCGTAAAATTGCAGATAACGCCGCGATAGTCATTTTATCGCAGCGCATAGCGCGTTTCATGGGATTCTTTTTAATTTTCGAAATAAGATCTGCGCGACCAACGATGATACCGGCCTGAGGGCCACCCAGCAATTTGTCACCGCTGAATGTAACGATATCTGCACCACTGGACAGTGTCTCGGATGCAGTGGGCTCGTGAGGCAATCCAAACCGCTCTAAATTTGTGAGCGTGCCACTGCCAAGATCGACCACAAAGGGTAGTGTGTGATCATGGGCAAGCTGCGATAGCTGGGTTTCAGCTACAGTGGCGGTAAAGCCCTGCACTTCGTAATTAGAGGTGTGGACTTTCATAAGCAAAGCTGTGCGAGACCCGATGGCGTCGGCAAAGTCTCGTAAATGGGTGCGGTTTGTAGTACCAACCTCGACCAACTTACAGCCGGCCCTCACCATAATGTCTGGCATGCGAAACGCGCCGCCGATTTCGATTAATTCTCCACGGGATACAAGCACTTCTTTCCGTAATGCCAATGCATTGAGTACCAAAAGTACCGCGGCAGCATTATTATTCACTACGGTAGCGGCTTCCGCACCAGTAAGATTACACAACCAATCATCCAAATGATCATCCCGGTCACCGCGGCGACCAGAGGCAACATTATATTCGAGATTGCTGGCACCCCCAGCTACAGCCGCTACGGCATCGAGAGCTTCGGGTGGCATTGGCGCGCGCCCCAAATTAGTATGTACGACCGTACCAGTCAGGTTAAAAACTTCTTTTAGAGATGGCACGAGATGCGCCTCGAGACTCGACTTTACCCGAGAGATGACATTATCAACACCAAACTCACCCCGCACCGACTCGCCTATTTCCGAAAGGTGTTTCCGCAAGGCAGTCAAATCTTGGCGTACTGCATCCGTAACCGCCTGACGACCAAAGGTAGCAGTTAAGGCTTTACCTTCTTCACTTCGGAGCAATTTATCGACAGACGGAACCGCGGCTTGAGGGGGTTTTGCATCAGCCATGGCCAACAACCCTTCTCTTTATCAGGCAATTCCACCATAAGGCCACCTTGGGTCGTACTATTCTCTCTGCTAAGGAGAACACGCCATTTAAACCAGCGCATTTGTCGAATAATAGATGATTAACCAAATCGCCGTACATATGATTGTATAGATAGAATGTACGTTTAGGTTGTAACCGTCGTAGTTTGCACTTTGATAGCGTCCTCCCAGCCATTAGGATCGAACAACTGTGGCCCTTGCTCACCAGCATAAGTGATGATGCCGTCCTTATTGATGACAAACAGACGAATGGGCGCCGCCACATATTTTTGCTCCACCTCGTTGTCGATGCCATCAATGAGTACGGGGATTTGGAGATCCAGTGCAATCTGACAGGCATTGCCCACTTGAGCCCGTTCATCATCGTTAGTTGGTGCATCATAAATCACCTCTTCGTAGAGGTTTTGGGGCGTTTGCCAACCATCTGATGGGTGTGCCTCTTGCACATAAATTAGATAAAACTCGATCCAATTCTTGTGAGCTTGATAAATTTCGTTCAGCCGCACGGACTGAATACGGAATGGCGGTCATGTGTAAGAACCAAAAGCCAGTGCCACTGGCCGCCCCCTCAGATTAGAAAGCTTGACAAACTCACCCGTACGTTTTTTGGCGCGATCAAGTCGCTCGAGTTTAAACTCCGGTGCAAACGCACCGACCTTAGGGACACGGTTTTGACGTGCCTTTTGGGCCAACATCATTGCATCAAAGTCCTTCTCGGACATGTCCGAAATCTTAAGCCAAATTTTCTTTTTCTCCGAAAAACTAAGCTGGGATGATGAAAAATCTTTAAATTGTTCATAACTGGTATCCATCAACTTACTTCCCGCTGTTAATCATATAATTGTAAAGTTAGGAGTAAATTGAGTGGGTGGCAAATACGAAGGATGGATAACAAGTGGTATGATGTTAGGGAGAATACCGATACAACGAAACTTAGGAGCCATTTTGTTAGCTACAGTATGTTTCGGTGAAACAATTGTCACCTCAAGGGCCGCTAATATCAAAATTGAGAGTGTAGAGACACAGATTATTCCATGGATCTCTCAACAAGATCGGGCGGGTAAAGTACAAATTGATGATTTAGCCTTTAGCACAAAACGTGCGGTTGCCCTAAGCAACCTCTTAAAGGCGCTCATTAGCGGTGATGAAGCAGCGGCGTTGACGCAAGGTATTCAAGGTGGATTTAACATCTTTTCCTTCAAACGCGAGCCGGGAGATATTTTTGGCATCACCGATAAAGAGAGACCAGATGAGGGCCCTACCATCATCCTTAACCCACGAGCAACCAAAGATCTCATCGCGAGTGCACCCCATCCAATTAACGAGAACGGGACGTTTCAACAAGCGGTATTACTAGTCACCAAGACTAACATCCGAGCCGCCGTTATCGCAGGTGCTCACCGCTGCGCTAGCCGAACCTTTGTCGGCTGCGACGGGCGCACTCGAACCTGCGGAGCATACGAAGCCTACCGGACTTCAGATGTGGCGCACAGTCCGCATTCTCTATTTCATGTTGCCCATCAGGTGTTCGCTATAGCTTGGCCACGGTCGATCATTTTGTCGCTACACGGCATGCGTACCGACCGCAAAGGCGTTCGAACGTCAGTAATACTGTCAAATGGTATAAAAAATACTGATGTCTATAAGAATACTGCTGCGACCCGGCTGAGGGTAGCAATGACGACTGTGTTGCCAGATGAGGGCGCGGTTGTAAGCTGCAATATCTCCGCCGACCGGCAACACAATTTCCGCCGGCTATGTGGCACAACCAACGTACAAGGAAGAATGATCAACGGTGACGACGACGTATGCCACGGAAGCGTATACAAAGGAACTGGTCGTTTCATTCATATCGAACAGGATCGCAAGGTGCGTAATCTCTTTGTAGACCGTTGGCAGGACATTTCGGGTAATACCTTCATGAATAAATATCTATCGATCATTGGATCTGTAGCACCAAGGGTCCGATGATACGGCCCAATAGATACCTCACGCAATCATCAACTTAGGCTATGGACTTCCTTATACCGGACTTGAATAGTAAGCCGAATTGAAGAAAATAGCTTCTGCAACAAGAGAGGGCACAATGAGCACTAAATTGGGAATTGGCGCAACTGTACCAAGCCTAACCTTAAAGCTGGTAGGCGGTGGAACGGCTACTATCCCTAATTTGACGGATGCCAAGTATCAACTGGTACTATTTTATCGGGGTCATTGGTGACCTTTCTGTCGCCGACAGTTGGTCGGCTTTGAAAAGGCAAAGGGTGAACT
>CAYZMI010000003.1:60566-91530 GCA_964479475.1 uncultured Rhodospirillaceae bacterium
TACGACCACTACGTCCAACACTTCGCAAAACGTAGACAAAACACTGCATCCAACACTTTCACTCGGCATAAGATTGCAAACGTCGGGACTAATTATTCAGTGTAAAACCAACAGATGTTTTGCACACTCCAAAATACTATATTGCAGATCAATAATTAGAACGCGAATGAAGTGATACAGCGAGTATCCAAAAATTATTTATTAGTGCTCACGGCATGCCTGTTGGGATCGATATTAGCGGAAGCGGCAAATCGTTCGCCGGAAACAATTACCAACGGACCTCGGCACAGCCGACTCGTATATCCAGGACCAGATGGAAAACTGATCTATAAAGCCACAACGAATGGGGACCGGCTACCCGATTTTTCACATGCAGGTTATGGCGGTGGAGGCCTAAAAATTCCTAACACACCGGTCCGTGAAACCATAGCTCCCAGCGGCCAAGACGATCGTAACATAATTCAAGCTGCAATTGATAAAATATCCAACTCCGATCCAAACCAGCAAGGCATAAGGGGGGCGGTTTTGCTTAAGTCTGGTTCCTTCAAAGTAAAAGGCACTCTTCACATTTGGCAGTCTGGCGTAGTGCTTAGGGGAAGCGTGGGTACCAAGATCACACACACCGCACCCGATGGCATCAAAGGCGCAAGTGTCAGCCTAGTTCGCGTCGCCCCTAAATCTTTAAATGCCAAGCGCCAAAATCATAAACATTTTGTGGTGTCAGAAACCCGACAGCCAATACTCGACGAATACGCACCACTAGGCACCCGCCGCGTAACCGTTGGATCAAGTATTGGCTACAACATTGGAGATGCCATCGTAGTCGTAAGAAAAAGTACAGCAAAATGGATCAATGCCATCGGTATGGACACGATCCCTGAGCGTAAAGATGGACGACGGATTACTCAGTGGAAACCAGGCAAATTCGACATACCTTATTACCGCTATATTAGGGCTATAAAGGGAAATTCGATTGAATTGGACGCGCCACTGTTTCATTCAATTGACCGGGAATACGGGCCGGGTTATGTCGAGAAATTGGATTTAACCTCAGTATTAAAAAACGTGGGCATTGAGAATATCGAAGCTGTGTCACTAGGTGCATCGTTTTTTTCCCCGGAAGCTCACCCATGGATCATGATTAACATGCAGAATGTTTTTGACAGCTGGGTCCATAATGTAACTGCACGCAAATATGCTCACGCGCTCATCCGCACAGGTATTTTTACACGCGGAATTACGATCTCCCGTAGCCGCTATTTGGAACCAGAGTCCGGACTAACGGGACGGCGACGCTATCCGTTTCATTTACAGGGACAACTTCATTTAGGAGTTAATTTATATGCCGAAAATGGCCGCCACGATTTTGTGACTGGCCGCCAATGGAGTTCAGGAGTGGTATTTCTCGATTCTCGATCGGTTCATACCAACACGGTTTCTGAGCCACATCATCGCTATAGTACGGGTATCCTCTATGACAATGTGCGCATTGATAAACCCATCACGGCCGGCCTCGTGCTTGGTTTATGGAACCGCAACAATATGGGCACAGGACATGGTTGGGCAGCCGCTAATAGTGTCCTTTGGAATTGTATCGCGGGGGCAGGGGTAGCTGTCGAAAAGCCGCCACTTGCCCAAAACTATGCAATTGGTGTTCGATCACCCCAAATGGCGGGTGACGCGGCCGGGTCAACTCATGGTGCCGGCGATAATTTTGATCCACGCGGCGCTCATTGGGAGTGGTGGAACCATGGTCCCGTAATGCCCCGATCACTATATCGTGCCCAATTAAAAGACAGGCTGGGAAAAAGCGCACTGGCCGTGCTTGGGTCCCCATTATCGGTTAAGCCTTAGGCGGATTTGACAGTACCGTATATTTAAACGGGTAAATTCCTCACAAAGGTTGGGCCAGAAGACTGAGTTAGGCGCTAGCCGCCTCCCCTGCTGAGGTACCAGCAAGCTTGCCAAAAACCGACCCGGCCGTAAGACCGGAGCCACCGGGATAGTTGAAATAAAACAACCCGCCAACGCATTCTCCCGCTGCGTACAGGCCCTTCATTGGCTGAAGATCGGTATCGACCACCTGACCATCTGTGTTTATACGCAACCCACCGAACGTAAAAGTAACGCCGCAGGTCACCTGATAGCCCTCAAATGGCGGAGTATCGATGGTCTGCGCCCAGTTGGATTTGTTAATCTCCAGTCCTTCAGTACAACGACCGTCCTTGACGTTCGGGTTATATTCGATGTCCTGACGAACAGCACTGTTATATTCTTCGATGGTTTTGAGGAACTGCTCCTTGTTAACTCCTTCAAGCTTGTCCGCAAGCTCTCCAAGGGTATCCGCGGTAATTTTAGTTACCTGCCGGATAGAATATTCGTCGCGCTTCAAATGCGCCACCTTCGCATCCAAGACCTGCCATGCGAATTGGGCCGGCTGGTTCAAAATAACACGGCCATACTTGGCATAAGTGTAGTTGCGAAAATCTGCACCTTCATCGACAAAGCGTTTACCGGTCGCATTAACCATGATGAAAAATGGGTAAGAATGTTTTTGAAACTGATCGCCGACAGCTAGATCTCCAAACTCGGGAGCGTTGCGATCCCAACCCACCGCATGACAGCCCGACCAATTACCGTAGGTAGCCGCACCCACATCCGTCGCCATACGAATGCCGTCGCCCGTGTTAAACCGGGTGCCACGAATTTTTGCTAGATCCCAGCCAGGACCAAGATAACGGGTGCGCCATTCAGGATTAGCCTGGAAACCGCCCGAGGCAAGTACTACCGTTTTGGCCTTCATTTCTTCAATTTTGTCACCCTTTTTCACTTTGACACCAGAGACGGACGCCCCATCGGAAATTAGTTCCAGAGCACGGGTTTCAAACAGCGTCTCTATTCCCTCACGCTTAGTGATTTCCTGCATCGACTCGTAAAGCCCGGGACCACCACCATTGGTTTCCACCGTCAGCCCCCCCCAAAACTTGAACTTTCCATCTATTTTGAAGGCTTGCCTCCCATAGATCGGTACGAAGCGAATACCTTTCTCCCGCATCCAAACGAGCGTTGGGAGGCTGCGCGTTACAAGAATTTCTGCCATATCGGGATCGGTTCGAAATTCCGTCACTCTAAATATATCGTCAAAAAACTGATCTTGTGTGTAAGTACCGAAATCCGTATCAGAAATTTCCTGATTGGAAAGCTCTACCAACTTTTGAATGTCTTCGACGCCGTCATAGACCACGCGCATGGCGCCGGCGGTAAACCGTGTATTCCCACCGGCCTCTTCTTCTGGTGCCCGCTCAACAAGTACAACTTTCTCCGCGCCAGCATCTTTCGCAGCCAAAGCCGCACAGCCAGCCGCGTTGCCTGCACCAACAACGATGACATCCCATTCTACTTCCGACATTTTGTTCCTCATTTTTCCCTTGATGTTACGTAATCAATATTTTCGTAACCTAAAATTTTACGAGTAGATTTCAGACAAAAATACGTTGTTTGCTGGGAAACCGAAAGGGCATCAAACAATTTTCACGGGTCTTGTCCCTTGAAACCGCAAATGCCATCCTACGGACCAACCCAGATCACTAGCTTCGGGAACGTCGTAGTATGGAGCTCAAAAAACACGGTAGATACGACTATTCGCCCATCGTCGAGCGCGCCGACTACGATTGGCCGGATGGGAAGCGGTTAGCATTTTATATTGGATTGAATATAGAACATTTCAGCTTTGGTGAAGGACTCGGACACACGCCGACCAATCCGGGCGTGCAACCCGATGTACGAAACTTTTCATGGAGGGACTATGGATTGCGTGTTGGAATTTGGCGGGTATTCGACCTGCTTGATGAGCTAGGCTTGCCCGCCTGCCACTTGATGAATACATCGATTTACAATTATGCACCGCAAATTCCTGAGCGCATTCGGGCTCGTGGGGATGAATTCATTGGCCATGGTGTAACAAACTCGGAACAGCAGGGTGATTATTCAGAAGAAAAGGAGCGGGCGCTAATTGTTCAGGCAACCGATGCATTTAAGAGCCAGGAAGGAGAAGGGCCCGGCGGCTGGATGGGTCCTTGGATTTCTGAGAGCGCTTACACCCCGGATCTTCTGAAAGAGGCGGGCTACCGATATATTATGGATTGGTCTTGTGACGATCAGCCAGTTTGGATGAAAACCCGCGCGGGCCGTCTCTTAATGATTCCTTATCATATTGAAATCAATGATTCCCCGGCTCAGTTGTCGCGCCGTCATACATCAAACGATTTCACCGAGATGGTCACTTGCCATTTTGATGAACAAATGCGTCAGTCAGAGAAGCAACCACTAGTCTTCTCGCTCGCACTCCATACCTTCGTGGTGGGCCAACCATATCGATTGGCGGGTTTACGCGATATCTTGAGGCATATTGTCAATCATCCAGATGCAGGTCGGATTTGGTTCACGCGCCCAAGCGCCATTTTCGATCACGTGAACGCACTGCCTCAGGGAACAGTACCGGGAAACCAACTATCCAATTAAACGCCCACGGATGCAGCAATCAGCGTATCCATTTCCATATCGTCGTCACGTACAGCACCGATCAGCTCTGTCACCTTTTTTATCCCGCGCTCATCACACCATATTTCGAGATCATCGATAATTGTCGTCAAGGCCGTGGGATTGCGAAATCCGGCATAACCAATGCCAACGGCGGATGCACCCGCCAGCATGTATTCCACCACATCTTCCGCCTTTGTCACCCCCCCGATCCCGACAATTGGAATACTGACTTCTTTGGCGGCTTGATAGACCATACGTAGCACGATGGGTTTAAGCGCCGGTGACACCATGCCGCCAAACTTGTTACCTAAAGCTGGCCGGAAATTATCGGTCCGGATTTTGAGAGACAAAAATGTATTTGCAATACAGATTGCGTCGGCGCCCGCTTCTTCAGCCGCTAATGCAATAGAAACAATATCCCCTGCGTTGGGCGAGAGCTTAGCCCAAAGAGGCTTATCAGTCGCCTCACGGATTAGACTAACCACATGTTTGGTATGCTCATCACTGAGTGCAAAATTACCGCCACTAGTATTGCGCGTGGGGCACGAAATATTACACTCCACCACATCCACGTCAGGAACGCTGAGTTCACGCGCGAGCTGCGCAAAATCCTCAGGATCCTCGGACGAGCAACTAACAATCAAAGGCGGCTCAAACTTGGCGTATTCAGGGACGATGTTGTCTAGGAAATATTGTATGCCTTTCCCTGGAAGACCGATTGACTGAATAATACCCGCTTCCGTCTCTGCCATTCGTGGTGTTGGGTTACCTAACCTCGGTTCGCGACAAATGGTCTTCGCGACTAGCCCGCCAAGACGGTTTAAATCGATGACATCATTGTATTCCCATGAAAATGCCCCGGATGCGGGGGTGATCGGATTCTCCATCCTTATATCACCTATTTGTACCGATAGATCTACCATCCGACGGCTTCTCCCATATTGAAGACGGGGCCTTCACGGCATACCCGACGTAGAATTCGTTCACCATTAACTTCGAAGGTCCGCATGCACACATAACAGGCGCCAAAACCGCACACCATAATCTGCTCCATGGCCACTTGTCCCGGAATGCCGTGTTTGGTGCCAAGCCTTTTCATCAACGAGAGCAAACGGTTAGACCCGCAAGTGTAAAAAGCATCCGCCTTGTTTGCAGCGATCAGCTCCTCAAGAATATTTTCAACGTTTTCTACTTCGCTGCTCCCGTCTGTATCGACGACGGTTTTTACCTCTGCTCCAACTCCTTCGAACAGTTCAACCGACATAACGACGCCTGGATGACGGGCGCTCAGAATGGCAGTTACAGCAACATTCTGTTCGGCCGCTAACTTTGAGAGGGGTGCCAATGTGGCTAGCCCAACACCGCGTCCAAGTACTACAATATTTTTCCAATTTGGCTCAATACTAAAACCGATACCGAGCGGGCCGGTGATATTGAATTCATCCCCAGTCTGCAACGTAGCCATACCGCGGGTACCTCGACCCTCGCATTTGTAAAGAAACTCAAGCTGGCACTTATCCTGATTGACGCTATAGATGCTCATAGGCCGGCGCATCCAAACTTCGGCTCCATCAGGGGTAGGACAGAGCAAATGAAAGAACTGCCCGCCCTTTGTGGTCATGGCACGCTCGTGCACGTCGACCGCCATGAGTTTATATTCATCATTGACCCAGTCATTGGAAGCAACGATGGAAATAAACTCCCGCGCCGGGCGATCCGACAGTGTGTCAACCTCTCCAATCCGCAGCGCTGCATTTGTATAATTTTTGTTTGGATCGGAAGCAGTCATAGAACCCATCTCGTTCGGTTTGTAATTATTCTGGCAAAATTATCATCTGATTGTAACAAAAAAAATACAATTTCCAAAATTGTTACACTTTATCCCCGAATAGAATCGTTAAGTTGATCCGGTGATTTTTGTAACCTGGCTGGAATTTTGTGAAATCGGATTCGTGGAATAGCCGAGATTCAAATATAACTGCCCGATTTTGCTTATAGGGCACTGTAATAGTTTCGCTATCATTTTTTTTCAGAAAGTTTCTGATTTTTATTAAATCTGATGAATAATCGTTAATTTCCCACCGGGCAGGTGGTGGCATTCGATGAACGATCAATCCGCTATATCCAGGCATTTCGTTAGCGACATCGGGCGTCATCCAAAAGTTGACGCTGACAACCCCATCGTCAGCATGAACATCGATTCCGGTATGCGTTTGCGTGTCGATAGCTTTAAAAGCCCAGATCTGTTTGAGCGAAAGGTCGCCGAGAATCTCCGGAAACGCCGCGCGCAAATCATCTGCGATCTGCAAAATTAACGGGCAGGCCAGGCCATCTTCCAAATAAGTAGCAAGACACCCGCCAATGTGAGTGAAATCGCACCAGATGGTGCTCTTGAGCAAATAGCGTTGGAGGAGTTCAAGCGCTTTTAATTGGAGCAAATCGTCAAACCAAGCCACTCCAGGAATGGAATTTAAATACTGGTTTTGAATACCCGTAAGATCAAGTTCTGAATTCAATGTCCCTGATGAGAGTTCCGGTGCATCGGCCAATGCGTAGGGTGAGTTATAGCTACCACCTAAATCCGACAATTGATCGACGGTCAGTTCAATCTCCTCATTATTTGCATAGTTAGGCGATATTTTATCCGCAATCGCATCGTAGGTTCGCGCTAGCGCTGCAAATCGCTCAGCATCCCAATGACCCTTCGAAATGTGGCGTAACTGATCTGCATCATGACGCAATTTTAAACGGGTAGTGGTTTTCATAGAATCTGCGACGATCCCAGTCCGGTCCTCACCACGGCGCAATTCCAAGATACGGGCAAAATGATCCAATGCTCGATCGCACCGCCCTTCGGACATCCACAAATTAGCGAGTGCTAAATGGGCCTCGTAAAATCCAGGATCAAGCGCAGTAGTTCGCCGGAAAGATTGCAGCGCGTCTTTAGACCGTCCCAAAGAGCGAAGTGCAACACCCTTATTGAAATGGGCCGATACATAATCAGGTACAATAGACAAGGCGCGATTAAAATAATCAACCGCATCCTCTGTACGTTCTTGTTCCGCGGCGATGACCCCAAGATTATGAAGAAGGCTAGGGTCATCGGGTTTATGTTTTAATAAAGTTAGATATCCGGTTTCTGCTTCCAACAGTCGGCCTGCCTGATGATGCGCCATTGCCAACTTTGTTAGTACAGCCTGATCGGTCTCTTGCAGGGGAGACATGACTTTTCTTAATCCGACAAACCAGCGAAGAGCCCACGCATAAATCTTGCCGCTGCAGGTCCTTTCAGGGCCCGCTGCCACATCTCCTGAACCGTGCGTTCATGCAGGGACAACGCTTCAGGTGCCGAGGTAATCATAGCAATTCCACCCAATACGTTGGGTTGCTCGCCTAGCCGAAATGGGCTCAACGCCAAAACCTTCCTATCAGGTTGGCGGAAAATTTGAAAACTCGCATGAGGCAGCGTACCCGGGACCACACCAATCTGCACACCTATGGGTTCGGTTTCCATCATATCGGTCAGATGTTCAGTTTCCTGACGAGCACGCGCGCGGCGAGAACGCAGCACATCGCCGGACAAATCGAACCTACCTACTAGCCCATTACGCAAAAATCGGTCGATTTCGGCACCAGAAATTAAATTCAAAATTCCAGGCCGGCGAAGGTCATAAGCCTCCTTGCGTTGCCGCAGGATAGGCATCAATTCATTGATCTGTTCCAACGCACGGTCGCGATCGGGTACTCCGTCAGGTATAGACTCTATAAGCACTTCTTCGAGCATTTCGTGAAATGCGGGCGACGCCAAGAGAAACGAAACCGGACCAGCAAGTACGACGATGTGATCTGTAGTTTCCTCGACCTGACGCAACCGTTCAAAGAAGCTGACCGCAGAGGCCATATATTCAACACCGACCCCCAAAAGCGTAGGCACTGACACGTCGAGAAGCTCGGATAGTTTTTCCAGCGTGTCGATCTTTGCCACTTCGCCCTTTTCGAAGCGGTAAAGCGCTGTGCGGGAAATGCCAAGCCGTCCTGCAATTTCATCAGCACTCAGGCCTGATCCTAGACGAAACGCCTTAAGACGATTGCCAATATCGTCGAAGCGGATGGTCATTCCCTAGCCGCGGCTTCCGCAGCCCGAATTGCTTTTACTAAGTAAGAGGGTGTTACCGGTATCTCAGAAATTCGGACCCCCAAATGCTGGAGAGCATTTTCAATGGCTGAAATGATGGCGTAAGGCGTTGGAACAGAACCGCATTCGCCTACACCCTTGACACCTAACGGGTTAACGGGCGACGGCGACTCGTGATGAACTAGAGTGACAGGTGGCATTTCCGGTGCTGACACCAGCAGATACTCGCCGTAGTTTGTTGTTAGCGGCTGGCCTTCATCGTCATAGCCCATCCATTCGAATAACGCGTTGCCAACACCATGAGCGAGCCCGCCAAAAATCTGACCGTCCACCATCATGGGATTAATAATTGTGCCTATATCATGACCCAGAACAAAATTGACTAACTTGACTTGTCCTGTCTCCGCATCCACCTCTACCTCCGCGACAGCCGTACCGTTCGCATAAGTCATTGCATCCATCACCACTGTCTCCGTTGCCTCCATTCCTGGCTCAATTCCACCAGGAAGTGCATAGCCGGGAGTACCCGCGACGGATTTGGCAATCTGGCCCAATGAAACTCTTAAGTTTGGGACACCGACGACACGAATTTCACCGTCAACGATCTCTAAATCATCTTCGGACGCTTCCAACAAATTCGCTGCGGCTTTAAGCGCTTTTTCGCGAACCTTCAGGGCAGCAACGTGGGCTGAACTACCGGCCATACAAGCAAGACGGCTGTTAGAAGTACCAATGCCAAGCGAAGTAGCCGTGGTGTCGCCATCTGTAACCACCACATTATCCATATCACCACCGAACTGCTCACCAACAATTTGGGCAAGCATAGTTTTGTGACCCTGTCCGATATCGGTTCCACCCGTATGAACAGCTATCTTGCCTGAAGAACCTATGCGTACCGTCACCATCTCAAACGGCCCACGTCCAGTTCCTTTGACAAAATTTGCCATGCCCATACCTATAAGACGGCCCCCCTCCTTTGCAGCCTTTTGACGCGCTTTAAAATCGTGAAATTTAGCAGCCGTTAATGCATCATCCATGCATTTTGTGTAGTCACCCGAATCAAGCTGAATTGGCGTGCCACCACGAGTTTTAATCGGCAAGTTGTAGGGCATGGCATCACCAGGGACCATATTGCGCCGGCGCGTCTCAGCCGGTTCCTGTCCAAGCTTACTCGCCACAATGTCCATCAGACGTTCCATTACGAAGGTGCCCTGCGGATGACCGGCTCCGCGGACTGGAGTCACAGGGACCTTGTTGGTCAGCGCCACCAAGACTTTCATACTGTAATTAGGCACCACATAGCCCAGGGTTACGGTTTCCGCTGCGTTGTATGGTAGGTTCACACCACGAGCGGTATAGGCACCATGGTCGTGTATCACCTCACCCCGGATGGCCTGAATCTTGCCATCATCGTCTACAGCAATTTCACATGTCCAATACTGATCGCGCTCCTGGGTAGTATCGATAAAATGCTCGCGTCGGTCTTCTATCCACTTAATTGGCCGGCCGATAAGTTTTGATGCGAGCGCGACAACGATGTCTTCTTGATAAACGACCAACTTAGGGCCAAAACCGCCGCCAATGGATGGCGTCACAACACGAATGGCGTTTTCGTCCCATCCTGTCATGTCAATAAATGTAGTGCGCAATGAATGGGGCATTTGTGTGGAAGACCAAAGTGTAACCTGGTCGAGCACATCATCATAGCTACCCACGCAGCCTCGGCATTCTAGCGCATGGCCACCACCACGATGCATTTTGAACTCATCACGAAAGGTATGGGAAGCTTGTGCAAACGCAGCATTTACATCGCCATAAGAGATGTCGAATTCGGCGCACAAATTGTGTTCTGCATCAGAATGGGCAGGTTCAGCACCCTCTTCAAGGGCCAACCGACAATCGGCTACGGCGGGAAGAGGTTCGTAATCCACTTCAAGCAGCGCGGCAGCATCTTCAGCTATATAACGAGTATCCGCCAAGATTACTGCTATTGGTTCCCCCACATAGGCAGTCTCTGAAGAGGCCAGTACCGGTCGGTTCCGGTCTTGCCGATAAGCGGGGCTGGGAAGCCCTACCACCAAATCAGGATTAATCAAAATAGGGGCAAAATCTTCGAAAGTGAGAACCCGATGGACACCATCAGCCGCCAATGCAGCAGAGGCATTAATATTTCCGATTTTTGCGTGAGGATAAGGACTTCTTACGAAAGAGGCCTGAAGGCTATTTGGCAAGCGAATATCATCGATAAACCGCGCTTCACCACGCAATAATGTTGGATCCTCCAATCGTCTGACGGGTTCACCGAATATCTTCCAGCTCATCGTCCCGCGGCCTCCCCACTCAGATCATTCTGCCTTTTGTGGACCACCAACTTCATGTATAAATCCCAAAATACGTAATATTCCCGAAATTGGGACGATCCTATCATTTAGGTACCGAAAGACCAGGGCGTTTATCTCTGGGATCACAGGGAACGTAGATAAAGATGGCGACACAGACATCTTCCATATTGGGTGACCGGCTGCCTCGCCTGGAAGACCCACCGCTCATCACGGGCCAAGGACGATACGCCGCCGACATTAATTTTCCCAACCAGCTTCATATGAGAATGGTTCGTTCACATGCCGCCCACGGCAAATTAGTTTCGATCGATACGGCAGCTGCAAAACGATTACCAGGAGTTATTGCTGTATGGACCCGCGACGACATTACCGATTTACCACCAATTGATTTTCGTGCTGATAAATCAGCCGATGAACTCAAACCATTTCGGCAGTACGTACTGGCGCGCGAACGGGTGCGCTACGTAGGCGATCCCGTTGCGGCAGTATTCGCCGAAGACCCATACGTGGCGGAAGACGCGGCAGAACTAGTAGAGGTGGTTATTGACAATTTGCCTGTAATCACATCAGCGGATGCTCCGCCCGGTGAATTCGATCCCGGGATAAGCACTGAAGCAGGGCTATTGACGCATACATTTGGTGACGTGAATGCAGCGTTTGCCGAAGCGCATACGGTGATCGAGATCGATTTCTTTACCGGGCGTCACTCGGGCATACCCATGGAAACCCGTGGAGCCCTCGGGGTGTACGATGCGTCGGCCGATTTAATGGAACTTCACGGGGCAGCCAAAATACCTCATAGGAACCAGGACACTATCGTTCGTATGCTGGGTATCGACCGTGAAAAAATTCATCTCCATGAGGGACACACGGGAGGCGGATTCGGAATCAGAGGCGAACTTTACCCGGAAGATATTTTGGTCCTAACCGCTGCAAAACGACTCGGACGTCCCATAAAATGGATAGAAGATCGTCAGGAACACATGGTGGCCGCCAATCAAGGCAGAAATCAACATCACCGTGCCAAAATCGCTGTAGATCAGAATGGCATTATCTTGGGTATGGCGGATGAATTTTGGCATGACCAAGGCGGCTACATACGAACTCACGGTGCTAACGTTCCCAACCGGACTATGTGCATGCTGACAGGTGCCTACAAGGTGCCTGCGTACAAAGCACTATGTCACCTACGGCTCACCAATAAAACTCCCGCGGCAACCTATAGGGCACCGGGACGCTTCGAAAGCACTTTTGTCCGCGAACGGCTGATGGACGCGGTAGCGGAAAAACTGGGGATCGACCGTATAGAGCTGAGGCGTCGCAATCTCATCACTGCCGCAGACATGCCATTTGCAATTAATTTTGATGAACCGCACGTGGAAAACCTTCTGTTTGATTCGGGCGATTATCCGGCACTACTAAACAAGGCACTTACACAACTGGACTGGGTCAACCTGCAAACCGAGCTTACACACCGCCGGGACAGAGGTGAAATGGTTGGAGCAGGCATCGGCATATTTATTGAGGAAAGTGGCAAAGGGCCACAAGACGGTGCACGCATTTCAGTCGACGGAGAGGGGAACGTAAAGATTTTAACTGGCGGGGCATCGCTGGGGCAAGGATTTGAAACTACGATGGGACAAATTTGTGCTCATACGCTCGGTGTCCCGTACAGGTGTATTACCGTTATCCATGGTCACACAGACTTAATACCGTACGGGATAGGTGCCCATGCGGCCCGTGCTACCGTCATGACAGGCAGCGCAGTCAATGTGACTGCTTTGACGCTAAGGTCAAAGATACTTGATATGGCATCAGAATTACTTCAGACCCCGACGGAGGCACTTGAGATTGTCGAAGGCACGATTATCCTTCGTAATAATCCCACCGGTCCATCGGTAACTCTTGCAGAAATTGCTTCGCGCAATGGAGGGCGTGTGGAGGCTGAGGACTTTCACAAAACAAGAGAATCTACGTTTCCCTATGGTATACATTTTGCGGTGGTGGCAGTGGACCCGGAGACAGGCCAAGTAACCGTTGAACGCTTCATGGTAGCTTATGACGTGGGGCGCGCAGTTAATGAAATGCTGCTTGAGGGCCAACTCGTAGGTGGGTGCGTACAGGGGATCGGAGGTGCACTTTATGAGGAATTTCTCTACAACGAATTAGGTGAGCCACTAGCAGTAACTTTGGCCGATTATTTGATGCCCACATTAGAATGTGCCCCCATTGTCGAATGTTTAATAACAGAAGACGCACCAAGCCCCCATAACTTACTTGGTATAAAAGGTGGCGGCGAAGGCGGCATCAATGGCGTTGCGGCTGCCATTGCCGGGGCGATCGACGAAGCCATTGGAATGCCGGGAGCCATAACGCAGTTGCCAGTAACCCCACAGCGGATGAAAGAAATTCTGCTGCGGCAGAACGTATATTAGGAAAAGCCGAACATGAGCAAAAAACTTCGCCTGACGCTTGCAATAGGGGACTACGAGATAGTCCGAGCGCTTAAGGAAGGAACCGTCCAACCTGACGGCATAGAATTGACCATTCTAACTGAGATGGACTCAACTACACGGCATTGGAGATTTCTGCGCAATCAAGATTTTGATGTGGCGGAGTGTTCGAGTTCTTCCTATCTCGTTGCCCGTGATCTCGGTATGCCATTCGAGGGTATACCCGTTTTTCTACACCGGCGATTTCGCCACGGATTTATTTTTATCAATACGACTAAGAATATACAAAAGCCCACGGACTTAATCGGCAAAAAAGTAGGGTTAAAGCAGTATCAGTCGAGCGCGCAACTATGGATGCGAGGAATTTTGGAACACGACTATGGTGTACCGCATCGTTCCATAGACTGGTACTCGGAACTGGACGAAAGTATTGAGTTTGATCCACCACCAGATTTAAATCTGACTAGGCTGCCTGACGAAAAAAGCGTTGAAATCATGCTAGCTGAAGGAGAAATCGACGCTCTACTGCACCCAGATTTGATTAAACCTTTACGCGACGGCGACCCAAGAGTCGGAAGATTGTTTCCAAATTTTAAAGAAGAGGAAGTAGCGTTCTACAAAAGAACTAAAATATTTCCAATAATGCATGTACTGAGTGTTCGGCGGGAAATCGTAGAAAAATACCCTTGGGTGCCGATCAATTTGTACCAAGCATTCAACAAGGCTAAGGCCATCGCCATGAAGAAGATGGTGAATCCGCGTATTGTGCCACTCGCTTGGTACCGCGAAGCCTGGGAGGAACAAGAAGAAATACTGGGCCGTGACCCATGGGAATACGGAATGACAGAGAATAACGAAGGCCAACTCACCAAAATGGTAGCCTATTCGCATGAGCAGGGAATGATTAAACGCAATATTCCACTCGACGAATTATTTATAGACGTCAACCAAGGCCGTAAACGCGGCGAAGAGTTCCGGGTCTAGTACTATGAACTTAGGCACGGTATTACAGTAACTAAGATAAGGTCTGCCAAACTACAGGCTAGTCGAAAATAGGATTAGTAAATGAAACCCGCCGCATTTGAATATCATTTGCCGACGACGGTGGAGGAAACTGTGGCTCTTCTCAGCAAGTTTGCCTCGGAAGACGGCCGAATACTAGCAGGCGGCCAAAGCTTGGTACCTACAATGGCCTTTCGTTTGGCGCGCCCGCAGCATTTAGTGGATATCAACAACGTAGCATCATTGCACGAAATCAAAATTATTAATGATGCGTTGGTTATCGGCGCATGCGCTCGTCATGCAGACTTCCATAAGCCGGTATGTGAGGGTGCACTAGGAAAGCTCCTATCCTTAGTCGTTAAGGACGTCGCGCATTATCCCATCCGCATGCGAGGCACTTTTTGTGGCAGCATTGCACATGCAGATCCAGCGTCTGAATGGTGTTTGGTTTCGGCGACCCTCGACGCGACAATGGTGGCACAAAGCACTCGGGGCGAAAGAAAAATACCCGCCAACGATTTTTTCGAAACCGTTATGACTACGACGCTCACCGAAGATGAACTGTTACGTGAGGTTCGATTACCGATGCTACCGTCTAGTGCGCGCTTTGGGTTTGAAGAGTTTAACAGGCGCGCTGGGGATTTTGGTATAGCAATGGTACTCACCGTCTTCAGTTTTGAGAACGGCACCATAACCAATCCGCGCGTCGGCGTTGGCGGGGCCGAAGACCGGCCACGACGCATCGCCGAATCGGAAGAAATTCTCAACGGGCAAATTCCATCGGATAAATTGTTCCGGGCAGCTGGAGAAGCTGCAGCCGCAGCCCTTGATCCTATGGAAGATCACCAAACCAGTGGGAAATACCGGCGTGATTTAGTAGCGGCCCTCACCCGGCGTGCACTCAGTAAGGCCATCTTATGACAGACAAGACAAGCATCTCGTTGTTGATCAATGGTCGGCGTCATGACGTCAGCATCGCACCACGCAAGACCCTGGCCGATGTAATTCGGGAAGATTGTGGGCAAACTGGTACCCACTTGGGATGCGAACATGGCATTTGCGGTGCGTGCACAGTGATCGTCAACGACGAACCTATAAGGTCATGTCTGATGTTTGGCGTCCAAGCAAATGGCAAAGAAATCCGCACCGTTGAGGGTCTAGCTAACGGAGATGAACTGCATCCCATGCAGCAAGCATTTACAGATCATCACGCCCTTCAATGTGGCTACTGCACGCCTGGATTTTTGATGTTAGCCACGAGTGTACTGGAGCGTGAACCCGATATCAGCGACGAGGACTTACTTGATGTGTTGTCGTCTAATCTATGCCGTTGCACCGGTTATGCCAACATTATCAAAGCGGTCCGCTCTGCTCGCACCGAAATGAAAACAGGTTGATGTCAACCGATTCCAAACGACTGCTTGGCCACTTGGGTGACAGCGTCCCGCGGCTTGAAGATCCACCCTTGATCACTGGTCGAGGATGTTTCGCGGGCGACATAAATTTTCCAGATCAGCTGCACATGCGTATTGTACGCAGTCCGTTTGCCCATGGTAACATTAAATTGGTCGACACCGCCGCTGCAAAAGCTCACCCTGGCGTCGTTGACGTATGGACATCGGATGATATCACAGACATTCCACCGATCGATTTTCGTGAAGGCAGCAATCCCGCTCTAGCATTATTCCGCCAATTTGCGCTTGCTCGGGAAAAAGTGCGGTATGTCGGCGATCCGGTTGCCGCGATATTTGCTGAGGATTCTTATACTGCGGAAGACGCCGGGGAATTGGTAGTCATCGATGTAGAAGAACTCCCGGTATTGATCAATGCGGATGATCCACCACAGGATTTTAAAGATGGCTACACCACCGAGGCAGCTTTAGTCGAACAGGGATACGGTGATCTGGCGGGGGCGTTTTCCGAGGCATACAAAATTGTTGAAATAGATGTAAAAGTCGGGCGACACACAGGGGTGCCGCTAGAATGCCGAGGTGCCGTCGGTCGATACGATACTGCGCGTGACGTGGTCGAACTGCACGGTGCCGCCAAAGTACCTCATCGTAACAAAGATACGTTATGCCGCATGTTGGATCGTCCGGCGGCAGGAGTGCAACTATTTGAAGGCCACACTGGTGGCGGCTTCGGTATTCGCGGCGAACTTTATCCCGAAGATGTACTCGTTTGCGTTGCAGCGATGCGCCTCGGACGGGCGGTTAAATGGATCGAGGACCGCCAGGAACACTTAATGGCGGCGAACCATTCACGCCAACAAAGGCATATCATTCGCGCAGCGGTCGCAGAGGATGGTGAAGTGATCGCCATCGACGACGAGCTATATCTCGATCAGGGGGGATATATTCGAACCCACGGTACGCGGGTCGCCAACATGACCACAGGTACGCTTCCCGGCCCATACCGAATTCCCGCCTACCGCTCGATTTGCCATTTTCGTTTAACTAACAAGACACCTGCGGCCACTTATCGCTCCCCAGGCCGATTTGAAAGCACATTTGTGCGAGAACGGCTTATGGATCAAATTGCAGTTGAGATGAATATGGACCCGGTAGCCGTCCGCCGGCGTAATTTGATCGCATTAGAGGAAATGCCCTACGGCCGCGATCTAGACGTGCTGGGGGATTCAGTTGAACACGACCCTGGAGACTATGCCGGATTGCTCGATCAAGGTCTTCAAAGAATTAGCTGGAACGAATTGCAGGCAGAGCTATCCGAACGGCGCGCCAAAGGTGAACTTGTTGGTGCAGGACTTTCGATGTTCTTCGAGAAAAGCGGCTTGGGCCCATCCGACGGCGCTAAAATTTTTGTCGACACCACTGGGAATATCGAAGTGGTTACCGGCGGCGCATCGTTAGGCCAAGGCTTTGAAACGGTTATGGCGCAAATTTGTGCTGAGGCCCTAGGTACAGATTATAGGCGAATACGTGTTGTCCACGGTCGAACGGACCGTATTGATTACGGTGTAGGGGCACACGCCTCGCGCGCAACGGTACTGACCGGAAGCGCTGTAAGTAAGACCGCTTTAAAAGTACGCGAAAAAGCTTTAGACGTTGCCGCAGAACTGTTGCAAATGCCGGCAGAAACGCTGGACGTTACCGATGGAGTAATCCACGCCAAGGGCAACGCAGCGGGACCGTCCGTAAAGCTTGGTGAAGTCGCTGCAGCGCTAGCACCTGCTTCTCCCAACCGAGGCGACCGTAATCCTTATCTTGCAGCCGAAGAGTGGTTCAATATTGATCACCAAACATACCCCTATGGTCACCATGTGGCCGTTGTGGCTGTAGATCGTGATACAGGCGAAGTCAAAATCGAACGCTATTTCATTGCATACGATATCGGCAGAGCCATTAACCCCATGCTTGTGGAAGGTCAGCTGGTCGGTGGGTTAGCACAAGGTATAGGCGGCACCCTTTATGAAGAATTTACCTATGACGATCGAGGTGAGCCACTTTCGGTTACATTTATGGATTATTTGCTCCCTACATTACGCGAAGTGCCCAATCCGGAAATTTTGTTGACCGAAGATTTTCCGAGCATCCGTACACCACTTGGTATCAAGGGTGCGGGCGAGGCTGGCATTACCGGTGCTGCTGCCGCCATCGCCTCTGCCATTGATAACGCTATTGGCGTGCCAGGTGCAGTGACCCAGATTCCGATAACTCCGCAACGGCTCAAGAAAATTATGGACGAAAATCTGGCCGAATTGTGCTCATAGGTTTAGCTACCAACCTCCCCATCTTTCCTGCACTCCATCGCCTTTATCCTGCAGGCAGCTGGTATGGGAAGTTGGCTGATCACGTCTAATCGTGTCTAAACAAGATTCAATACCCTGGCAAACACAAGCCGCCGTCTATACTTGCGGTACGCTCAACCACAGTATGGGGCTAATCGTCGCAATCATTCTTCCTCTGTGGCTACTGCATTTAGGCGCTTCATTTTTTGAGGTGGGTATTGCTGCAGGTGCACGACATTTCATATCCATGTTTCTATCAATACACGGCGGTGCGTTAATGGACCGCCTAGGAACCCGGCGGATCATGCTGTGGTTTGCTCTGGTTAGTACTTTCATTCCGATACTTTTTCCTATCTTACCCTTCGTTTTGGCGGTCATAATTTTACAAATGATAGCCGGACTCGCAGACGGCATGGGCTGGAGCGGTGCTCAAACCATGATCGGTCGAACCATGAAAGGCAACCCAACCTATGCTGGCCGTCTTTCATTTTCGCTTCGCATCGGACATTTGTCGGGTCCGCCTTTGGTAGGAGCCGCATGGGATTTCCTTGGACCTTGGGGTGCATTTGGGCTCATGAGTTTATGGGCTGGCGGTGGCTTAATCTCGGCTTGGATGCTACCGGCGAACACTGATGACGGCGCAAAAATCAGAATTACCGCCCGAGATCTTCTTCCACGATGGTCGGAGTATGTTGAGACCTTCAAATTGCTAACGATTCCTGCCGTCCTTTTCGTCATCATGGTTACCATGGTTCGACACTCGGGCACTGGTATGCAGAATTCATTCTACGTTGTGTATTTAGAAGGTATCGACCTGACTGGAACGTTGATAGGATTCTTATTTACTGCGGCAGCCGTCGTCGGTGCATTTTGTGCATTGTCTGTGGGGTGGCTTTCAAAGATTATCACGCCCGCATATTTATTGACCGGGACCGTAATTGGGACCGTCGGTCTCATGGCCATCACGCCTCTACTCAGCGCCTATATTTTGTTGATGGTCGTCAATGCATTACGTGGGGGCGTATTAGGTATCAGCCAACCCCTAATGATTTCAATTCTAGGGAGATCCCTTCCTGTAGACACCCAAGGTAAGGGTGTGGGACTTCGTACCACCTCCAATCGCATCATGAACACATTTTTGCCACCGGCGGCCGGCGCTCTTGCGGATGCCGTTGGATTAGAAATAGCCTTCTATATAATTGGTGTGATTGGTGTAGGCTTAATATTGATCATCCACACTTATGCATTGCGTAACAACGGCTTTGGGAATAATGGCAGCGTTTAGAAAATTTTCCGCTGATTAGGGATAGACAGAAAATACCGTTTTATGACCCACCTAAAACGGCCTATCCCCGATGACCGCAACCCGCTCCATGTGCCGGCGATTAGGATAATAGTCATTGGCAGCGTAATGCTGGGTCGATGGATTGTCCCAAAGTGCTATGGTTCCGGGCTTCCATCGCAAGCGAAATTGATATTCCGGTATATGGGCTTGTTCGTAAAGTAGCTGCAACAGCGCTTCGCTTTCTTGCGTCTTCAGCCCGTTTATACAAAGGGTAAATTGCGGATTGACAAATAGCGCCTTACGACCGGTAACCGGATGGGTACGTACCACGGGATGTGTGGGATTGGGATAAAGGTCCTCCATTTCCTTAAGTCTTGAGCTTTCCTTGTCACTATTAGCGAACAACACCCGAAAGTTTTTAAAATCATGTACGGCGTCAAGCCCATCGATCATGTGTTGAATAGGTTTACTCAACCCATCATAGGCAGCACACATATCTGCCCACAGCGTATCACCCCCGGTCTCTGGTATAGTTAGGCAACGCAAGATCGAATATTTTGTTGGGCAATCACGAAATGTGGTGTCCGAATGCCATACGTCGGTCGACAGAACTGGGTTTTCCTTATGATTGTCCAACACCATAATTTCCGGAAACTCACCCTCGGGCCGGAACGGATGCACTTCAAGCTCACCAAATAAGCGCCCAAACACGACATGCTGAGCAGTGGTGATATGCTGGTCGCGAGCGTAAATTACTTTATGCTGAATGAGCGCTTGCTCGAGCGCTGTTGCCGTTTCCCGGTCTATCTGACGGCTCAAATCGAGCCCGTGGATTTCCGCACCAATCGTGGACCCAATTGGTTCAATGTCGCAGACTGCTGTCATATATTAAACGTAATCTATAGAGGCTTTGTGAAGCAAGCTAGACAGGTGCCTAATGCATAGATAGCGTTACGAAAATACAGTGAGAATGAATTTATTATGGCACAGCTCAGCAATAGTTTGCGCTCTGATTTGGATGAGTTAGCGCGTGCTTGTCGGATTTTAGAATTGGAGGACCAGGGTGACCGCGTGGTCGGCCACATGGCACTACGTGATCCGGAAAATCGCGGGTTTTGGATGAAACGCGCTGGCGTTGCCTTAGGTGAAATCTTCGACGCCCGCGATTTCGTGTTGCTGGATTTCGACGGCAACCAACTCTCCGGGGAAGGCAAATCCCACGGTGAATGGCCAATTCATTCGGAATTACTGCAGTTGCGACCTGAGGTAAATGCCACAGCCCACACACATCCTTTTTACGCCTCGGTCTATTCAGCAAGCGAAGAACCACTGAAGACGGTGGTACCGCGAAGCACAACCCAGCCGGTTAGCCCGCCACGTTTCGAAGATGGCAACGATTTAATTTGCACAAAGGCAGTCGCCGTTGCCATGGTAAAGGCCATGGGCAAGCACCATGCCGTACTGCTCCGTAATCACGGTATAGTGACTTGCGGTGCAGGGATAAAAGATCCTGTCCTGGTGGCCATTGCCCTTGAAAAGATGTGCCGTGAAGCACTTGTCATAAATGCATCAGGACTGAAATTCGATTGCCCACAAGAATCTGATTTGATTAAGAAATTGGAAAGCGGCGACGCGCTGGAGCCTGGCATCGTCGGCGGGAAAACACTTTGGGCGTATTTTTGCCGTAAGCTGGCACGAGCGGAAAAAACAGGTGATCCACGCCTTGCGACAGAACCTGTGTTAATTGTCTAATGTATAAATTATTCGGCTCCGCTAACTAAGCGGAGCCGAAATTTGAATCACCAGTTTGGTTCGTATTATTAGAATTTGGCTTTAAGTAGCTTTTGATATACGCCAAACGCACCCTTGAGATCCTTCTCAGGCAGGCCCATAACATCATTCACCACTTTTGTAACCTGTTTGCCGGTCAGGGGATTGAGCCTTGATTTACGCTTCTTAATGTCTGCCTTGAAAGCGGCATTATTCATGGTTGCTGTGAAGGCCTTACGCCAAGCGGCCACGAGATGGTTAGGCATCCCAGGCGGCCCCGCCATGGTTCGGCCGATCTCACTACCTGCACCAATTACTGCCAAAAATGCCTTTTCAGCGGGATTACGGCCCAAATCGACCACTGTTGGCGTATCCGGTAAATATGGTTGGCGGGTTGCCGCCATCTGAAACACCGGTACCAATTTACCGTTCTTAATATCGTCAGCATGGCGCACGTTTAGCGTTGTCCAGCTGGTGGCGGAAGCATCAATTTCGCCGCGCTCCACCGCAAGGAATGATGTCTTGGTTCCGCGATAGCCGCTGATAATCTTGAACTTAGTACCAGCAAACATATTCATCGCAGCAACACCAATATAGGTGTAATTTCGCCTCCCGATAGAGCCATAGGTAAACTGCTTCTTGGTCGCATCTTTCCAAGTCTTGAGACCGGAGCGCTTATGGGCCATGCCAACAATGTTCGCGTCAGCAAACCGGCCGATGTATTTATAGTTCTTGGCGTTAAACCGAATTTTTGGATTGAAAAGCGTTTCCTGCACCACGCTAATCTGTACGATTGAGACCACGCTGCCGTCCTGCGCGCCAGCGTTAGTGGTGTAGTTCATGGCTTTGTTGCCGCCTTGGCCGGGCATCGATTGAACGACAACCGTCGGCGCGCCTGCTAGATGCTTACTGACATGCCGGGAAAGCAGTTGAGAATAGAGGCCATACGCTCCACCCATTCGACCGCCAATGACGATCTTCACTGTCTTGTTTTTGTAAAAATCAGCAACCCGGTCAGCCGACGCAGGTTGAACCATCATCATCCCACCACACATGGCGGCGATGGCAGCAAATGAATTCAACGTTTTCATTGTGGTCCTCTCCCTTTTCTACAGTGTGTGGTTTGATTATGGCCAAAGACTGACACGCGCCGATAAAGTGGTCAAATTGAATGATTACCCGTGGCACGAATGTTGCAACTGGAAACCTTATGATAGATTGAACTTGTTAGCGATAATTCATAAACGTGGGCAGGAGCGTGATGTAAAAGTAAAGATGCAATTTCAATCCGACCATAAAAACGTGCTGGTACTGAGCACATGCCAAATGTTAGCAGGTACCGGACGTGGCTTATTCATGGTGACATCGCCGGCCGTAGCGCTTGGGATTGCACCGCATCTTGCGCTTGCCACCATGCCGACGGCATGCATTGTCATCGGTAATGCACTCTCAGCAATGCCGGCCTCTATGCTTATGCGTCGGATTGGCCGAAAGACAGGTTTTTTGTTCGGCACCTTGTTAGCAACCGCAAGCGGTGCTTTCTCCACCGCGTCGGTGCTGTATGAAAACTTTTGGCTTCTCTGTATAGGTGGTTTTTGTTTTGGTGTATTCGCGGGATTCGCACAGTTTTATCGATTTGCAGCTACGGACGTCGCGACAGAAGCGTTTAAGCCTAAAGCCATCTCACTGGTACTGGCCGGGGGCGTATTTGCGGGACTAGCTGGACCAAATCTCGCAAATTTTGGCAAGGAATTGCTGGCCAACCATCTATATGCCGGTGCATTTTTATTCATAATAGGCACCGCTTTGTTGTCGATCCTCGTTCTAATGTGTCTCAAAATTCCGAATCTCAGCAAAGAACAACGCGAAGGTCCTCAGCGGACGCTGGGCGAAATCATGAAACAGCCGGTTTTCATAACCGCAGCAGTGTCGGCAACCGTTGCGCAAAGCGTTATGAACTTTCTCATGACCGCCACACCGGTCGCCATGATGGCCCAGTGTGGCCACAGCTTCGGTGCGGTTGCCGCAGTAATCTCTTGGCATTCAGTCGCCATGTTCGCACCCGGTTTTTTTACTGGCTCGCTAGTCAAGCGCTTCGGCGAAATCAAGATGATTACTGCCGGTTTGATGCTTCAAGGTCTTTGTATTTTGGTAGCGCTCTCAGGTATCGCAATATCGGATTTCTGGATTTCGATGTTCTTGCTTGGTATTGGATGGAACTTCACATACACCGCGGCAACTAGCTTGATGACCACGGCCTATACACCCGCTGAGCGCGCTAAAACCCAAGGCATGATGAACCAAATTATTTATACGGTCGTCGCCATTGGTTCTCTGTCTTCGGGCGCATTAATACATTTTCTAGATTGGGATTGGGTCAACATAGGCGCAGTCCCGTTCTTGGTGGTCTCCGCAGCGGTTACTATTTGGTATGCCACCTCCCAACACCAAACGGCTGGTGTTTAAAGGCATTTGGTTTTCTAGTTTATCAAGGTCGGTTCGTTAGCTGTATAAATTTCTGCCACCTTCACCCTCCATCAAAGCATTATAGACCTGCTGATTAGCTGGTGTTTTTACCCCAAGCTCGCGACCAAACCGCACCACTGCACCGCTGAGCCATTCGAGTTCCATCTGCCGGCCTGCTTCAAGATCGTGATGCATGGAGGAAGTCATTTCTGCCGGAAGATTATCTACGAAATCAAGACAGTTATCGGCAAAATTTTCAGGCAGGTTTACGCCTTTTGAACGCCCGACTGCCGAAGATTCTGTAAATATTTGCCAGAGCAACTCCCTGTCCTTTGTATTATTCCGAATTGGGCCAATAGTGGTGCGCCGTAGACACGTAGTCGCACTGAGCCCCACCAAAAACACAAATTTTTCCCAAATTGTCCGTTGGATATTCGGGCTAATTTCAGCGGCTATCCCTGCGACAATCATCTCATCGCGTAGTGCTGTAATACGTGCGGTCTGATCTCCCTCGGGTTCTCCTATGACCACCCGTTGCAAGGTACCGATATGATTTATAACGCCTGGGGCTGAGATTGAACTAGCAATGAAAGCAACGCCACCGATTAGCCTGTCAGCACCGACTATGGAAGCAAGCTCTTCATCGCATTCGACGCCGTTTTGAAGAGACAACACAGTAGTATTAAGCCCCAACAAGGGAAGTATAGCCCGCCCAGCATCCGCTGTGTCCCAAAGTTTTACTGCGACTATGACATAATCCACTTTCCCAATCGAAGTCGGCAGATCAGTGGCTTCTGCAGGATGAATATGTGCGTCACCAATTTCCTTACTTTTGATTCGCAACCCTTCCTTCCGGATTGCCGCGAGATGCGCGCCCCGCGCTATGAATGTCACGTCTGCCCCAACCTGGGCCATTCGCCCACCAAAATAGCCTCCCAGGCCACCGGATCCCATCATTGCTATCCGCATATCCCGCGACTCCCTCTGTTATGCCGGTACGTATTGATACCAATTTTCGATGGACTTGAATGCTTTTGGATGACGCAGACGGAGATAGAGTTTTCTTGGAGTACTAGCATGGCCAATTTTCCTGAGCGGAAAACAATTTACTGATTAGGAATAGCAATAAAATTTTAAATTCACCTAAATTTTGCAACAAAGCTGTTTCCTCCGATCATTTTGAGTTAAACAGATTTTCTCTTCCGATCCACGACGATAAATCAATACTTTCTCCACTACAGCAATTGAAAATTCGTTGGTAGAAACACAACAATTCCTTGGCGTCCCCGGAATAGATGGGTGGCTTTTTTTAGGGCTGTCTATCGCTTCAGCCTTTACGTCGTTTGTTGCCGTAGCAACTGGTACAGGGGGAGGATTGCTCTTACTTGCCATTATGGCACTGGTCTTCGCTCCCGCAGTTCTCGTCCCAACACATACCGTTATTATGTTCGTCGCGGGTTCCCATGTTGTATTTATGATGTGGCGTTACACGATCCGTAGCACATTATTTCCGTTTTTTGGGGGCTCAGCGGTGGGAGCCGCGCTCGGCGCACAAATTTTCATAGCTTTACCAGCCGCAATCCTGCAGGGAATTATCGGGTTACTCATTCTAATTCTTACTTGGCTTCCCAAATTTGCGCAGTTGGGATCTACAAAATACCGCTTTGCGGTTGTTGGGACCGTAGCCACATTTATTGGCATGTTTGTCAGCGCTACTGGCACTCTAATAGCTCCCTTTGTTGCTAGTGCATCGCCCGACCGCCGAAATCATGTAGCCACAATGTCAGCCCTCATGAGCTTTAGCCATATTGTAAAAATCATCGCGTTTGGTGCACTTGGTGTAACGGTCGGTTCATATATTCCTTTGATTGTGTCCATGGTGGCGACTGCAATGATTGGTAATTGGATCGGGGGAAAAACACTCGATCGCATGCCCGAACGCATGTTCAGATGGATATTTCGTGTATTGGTTACCATCCTAGCCATTCGTCTTTTATGGGTTGCGTTTTCAAATTTAGAGACTGTGTGAATGGCCCAACCAGAGGTACAAATTCAGCCGTGGCGGCCTGGCCCATTTTTTGTCTGCGTTTTAGCGGCAATCTCAATTTTAGGCCCGTTGATAATACATCTATTTATTCCCGCACTGCCCAATGTAAAAGCTTCACTTAACGCTAGTGAGAATGCTGTCGGGCTTACAACGAGCGTACCGCTGTTTACGATTGCACTATTCACTCTCATATATGGGTCATTGTCCGATCGATATGGTCGCCGGCCAGTTTTGATTGCGGGCTTGCTGTTATTCGTATTTGGTAGCGAACTTGCAGCAATATCAGAAACCGTTTGGTTTCTGATACTAGGTCGTTTTTTTCAGGCTGCTGGAGGCGCCTGTGGCATGGCGCTCGCAAGGGCTATCGCGCGTGATGTTTACGGCACGGACCGGCTTGTCAAAATCCTCGCTTACCTATTGATGGCCTATGCGGTAGGTCCAATGATTGCTACTCCAATCGGTGGGTTTCTGACTGACTATCTAGGTTGGCGCAGTGTCCTAGCATTTGCCGCCGGCCTAGGCTTAGTAATCACAACGCTCGCCTATTTATTTATTCCCGAAACACACCACAATCGACAAAGCATGTCGGATGGCTTGTCTATATTTGCCAGTTACAGCCAATTATTTAGAAATGTCACCTTCACGGCATACGTACTGCAATCGGGATTTTGCTCGGGTACATTTTTTACTATGCTAGCAGCGTCTTCCTTTTTGCTACAGCAATATTTGGGACGCCCGGCATCAGATTTTGGTCTCTATTTTCTGTTTTTTCCCTTGGGATATTGGATCGGTAATTTTACTTCGAGTCGCCTAAGTGGGCGCGTTCCAATTGACGTTATGGTATTTACAGGGTCATCCCTAGTCCTTTTAACTGCTCTAGGATTGGCAGTACTTATGGTCACGGGTTATGTGACGCCTTTATCCATTTTCCTGCCGGGTGCGCTAATAACATTCGCCCAAGGCTTGGCTCTCCCAAACGCACAAGCTGGTGCTTTGAACGTATCGAGGCACCTTGCTGGAACTGCAGCGGGGATCGGTACCTTTGTTCAATTTTTCTCGGCCGCGGTTTTTACTCAGATATACAGCACACTCTATGATGGAACGCCAATACCCATGGTAATTACTGTTTCGATTGCCGCCAGCCTAGCTTTTTTAGCCGGTATAATCCCATTCCTGCGGCCCACTTCTTAGGTCGGACGCATCCCTTCGAAATGTTCAGTCTCTTCGGAAAGTGTCGTGAACTGTAACGCTTTTCCCGTGTACACCTCAATTTGGGGCTGGACGAAACTAGCATCATCAAGTGTGCCTACCTTGACATGCTTGATACCCGAACTTCCCGAACCGATACCAAATATCTGGGATCCACAATTGGCGCAAAATTGCTTAGTCATGATATTACCGCTATCCGCAGTGTGTTCAAATTGCGCGACTTTTCCCTGAATAACCTTTACATCAACTTCTCTGAAAAAGACATTTGTTGCAAAACTCGCGCCAGTTGCACGGCGACAATCATCGCAGTGGCAGTGGGCCGCCCGTATGGGATCGCCAGTCACTTCATATCGTATCAATCCACATAAACACCCACCCGTATGTTTAGCCATAGTTTTTCCCCTCTATAGTTGCTGTCATTTAACTTTCGAGTGCCAAGCATAGCTTATACATAGCCGGGACGTATTTGCGAATTACCCAACACGGTATTGCCAGGAGACAAGTTCGCTAGGTACGCTGAAACTTGCTGGCACTATCTTGAAACCAGTACACATTGGGTTAGGGAGACAATATGTTTTACGAAACGGAGAAAAATGACCACGGGCTGGAATTTAATCCATTCAAATCGTTGGTCATTCCGCGCCCAATCGGATGGTTGTCAACCCAGAGCCCGGAAGGCACCGTCAATCTTGCACCTTACAGCCAGTTCATCATGCTCAATTATGACCCGCCTTGCGTAATGATCTCGGCGGGTGCACATCCAGAGAATAATCGGCTAAAGGATACTGTTTATAATATTGAACAAACGGGTGAGTTCGTTTTTAACATGGCAACCTATGACCTGCGCGAGGCAATCAATATCTCTTCGACTTTTGTAGGGTCTGAAGTGAATGAGCTAGAGATGGCTGGGCTCACACCGGCACCATCAAAATTGGTCAAACCGCCGCGGGTTGCCGAATCTCCCGTTCACTTCGAGTGCCGCTGGTTCAATACTGTGACATTGCCTGGCTACCAACCGCGCAACAATGCGAGCTTAGTGATGGGGCAAGTAATAGCTATCCATATCGACGACGAATTTATGACCTCAGATGGACGAGTGGATGTGCTCAAGATCCGTCCGCTCGCTCGGCTTGGTTATTACGACTACACATCGGTTGAGACGGTATTCGAGATGAAACCGCTGGATAAGGGCGAAATGGCAAAACAACGACGCAAAGGGTTGGTGGGAGAAGCAGCTGGCAAGGTAGCCTAGTGAAGGGCAGAAGTTGATGGATGATGGACCTGAATTACCCGCAAATACCGAACAACTTTTTAATAGTTTGGTGAATGCCGCGGACGTTCCAATTTCGGATAAGGAGCGAACGAACTTGCGGTTAGCATACGCCACACTAATGGAACTAGCCGCTAGTACCCGCAAGCAAGGCCGACAATGGGAAGTGCGACCACTGCCGTTTTTTGTACCTAAGCTACCAGCCGCGCAAGACAAATGATTTCAGACGGCGTCCCTACCATAGCCCAGGCAGCACAGCAGATTAAAGCAGGCACCCTCTCGCCTGTAGCTCTGACGGAGGAATGCCTCACTCGTATCAAAAAATACGATGGACGCATTAATGCGTTCCACAAAGTCATGGAGAATGAAGCGCGCGCAGATGCCATGACAGCAGAAAAAGAAATAGCTGCGAATAAGTATCGTGGCCCCCTGCATGGTATTCCAATTGGTATCAAGGACGTCTTTTACATGAGGGGCCACAAAACAACCGCAAGTTCACGAGTGCTAGAAAATTTTGAGGCCGAAGAAGATGCAACTGTAATCACCCGTCTCAAAAAAGCCGGCGCTATATTGATTGGATTATTGGACACCTACGAATTTACTTTTGGCGGACGACCGACTTTTGAAGCGCTTTTCCCGCCAGCACGTAATCCGTGGGATATTACACGTTCAACAGGGGGATCCTCTAGTGGCTCCGGTGCTGCAATCGCTGCCGGTTTTTGCCTGGGTGCACTGGGGTCCGATGCTGGCGGTTCTATCCGAACGCCCGCTGCACTCAATGGTATTGCAGGACTAAAACCTACCTACGGTCGGGTCAGCGCACATGGTGATATTCCGTTATCCTTTTCCTTCGACTGCGTGGGCCCTATGGCATGGACTTCTGAGGATTGTGCCCTAATGTTGCAGGTGCTAGCGGGCTACGATCCACACGATACAACCAGCGTCGATACGCCCGTACCTAATTATAAGACAGCTCTGTCCGAGGATTTAAAAGGATTGCGAATAGGGGTAATCCGCCATTTCTTCACCACTGACTACGAAGCGCCAGCTGAGATCGTAACCGCCATGGACGAAATGGCTAAAACGCTTTCAGGGCTCGGTGCCCAGGTGGAAGAAGTCATACTGTCACCACTTAGCGATTGGCATGCGGTGGGCCGAATTATCCTGCCAGCGGAAGCCTATGCCATCCATGAAGAAACCCTAAAAGAAAAATGGGATTTGTACGGCCCTCTTGCACGAAACCGAATGATGCTAGGAAGCCTGGTACGTGCCGTAGATTATATCCAAGCACAAAGGCGGCGCACTGAAATGATGATGGAGATGGAAAATACCTTCGAAAATTTTGATGTTTTGATCACCTCTGCAATGCTCATTCCACAGCCGCCCATCGACGATACCGCACCTTTTCCTTATCTTGATGCGCCGATGATCGTGGTACCGTTCAATCTTACGCTCAATCCATGCCATGCTGTACGCGTAGGCTATTTTGACGATGGTATGCCCATCGGTGCACAAATTGCAGGGCGGCATTGGGACGAATTAACCGTTCTTAAAGTGGGCCATGCATTCGAAAAGGCCGCGGGGTTATTGGAACAGCGTCCGGATCTGAACAATAGTTAAGTTCGAGTAAACCTATTGCGTCCTTTCACGCCGGCGCGCATTATTTCAAAGGCGATTAGCTAACATGAAGGGGAGATTGTAATGAACGTCCGACCCCTGCAAAGTACCTCTAAAGTTTGCCAAACCGTTAACTCGCAAGAATGGGAAATACGGGTAGAGCTGGCGGCGGCGCATCGGCTTATGTCACATTTTGGTATCCAAGATTTGACACATAATCACCTGACAGCTCGGGTGCCTAACGAACCTGGAAACTTCCTAATCAAGCCAGCAGATTATATGTTTGACGAGGTGACAGCCTCTTCATTAATCAAGTACGATTTTAAGGGAGATCCGCAGCAGAACGGGCATCCCAAACTACGCGGCGGTGGATTAATCATCCACGCCGGGCTATTTGAGGCGCGAACTGATCTCAACGTTATCTTCCACACCCATACTCCTGCGATAATAGGTGTCGGATCACAAAAAAGTGGACTGCTCCCTATCAACCAACATGGCATTCGTTTTATCGGCGAACTGGCCTATCACGAGTTTGGCGGATTCGAATTCGACATGGCCATGCGAGCACCGTTGGTTGATGATCTGGGCGATAAAAATATTGCACTGTTGCGTAATCATGGATCGCTAGTATGCGGCCCAACCGTGGGAGCAGCATTCGTTGCACACCATAATTTAGAATTTGCTTGTCAGGCGCAGCTGGCCGCAATGTCTGGTGGCTCAGAGCTAGTACTCATTTCCGAGGATGTACAACAATATGTGGAGCAGCAAAGGAGTAACAATAAAGACAGGCTTGACGGCGGTGGCAAAGACTGGACTTCTTGCCTCAGGCTCGCCAATAGGCTGTTCCCAGAATTTCAGGAATAGGAATGAGTTGTATTATGCCCTACGACATTAAGATTAAGGGGGGTACCATCGTCGACGGCACCGGAGCGCAAGGCTATGTAGGGGATCTAGGCATTAAAGGGGGTAGGATTGTAGCGCTGGGGACAGCCCCGGAACCCGCCGAACGCGTAATGGACGCTAGCGGCAAAGTCGTATGCCCAGGCTTTATCGACATCCACACCCATTATGATGCCCA
>CAYZMI010000003.1:91630-95628 GCA_964479475.1 uncultured Rhodospirillaceae bacterium
GAGGCTTATGAGCGCGCGGCCACGGATGAAGAAATTGTTCAGATGCAAACCATCGTGCGGGAAGCGATGAAAGCAGGGGCCCTGGGTTTTGCCACGTCAGAGTCTCCCAACCATGTCGGTGCCGAAGGCAGGCCCGTCCCAAGCCGTTTCGCAAACTTCGATGAAATGCATGCTTTAGCGTCAGTATTGTCGGAAACAAACACTGGAATTATTCAGATTTCCGCAGGTGGAGAAATCAAATTCGATCATTACGAAGAGCTCGCGGCGGCAAGCGGTGGAAATCTCAACTGGAGTTCGCTGCTGACCCGTAATACTCACCCTGGCCTACACCGCACATATATGAAGAAAACGACAGATCTCATTAACTCTGGCGTGCCCATCTATCCACAAATGTCGTGCCGCGAACTTTCGATGGAATTCCGCTTTGATGAGCCGTTTCCTATGGAGCGATTACCCCTGTTCGCGCCATTGGGTAAAATGAGCCTGGTCGAAAAAAAGAGAATGTACTCAGACCCCAATTTTCGCGATGCCTTAAAACTAGAAATGAGCCCCGGGGGAAGTGATGCGGGCCCAGTCGTGCGCTTACGTGAAGCATGGTCAAATATGTCAGTTAGCGAATGCGAGATAGATCCAAACTTAGAAGACCGAAAACTTAGTGACATAGCCATCGAGCGCAATTCCGATGCTGTTGATGTCGCGCTTGACATTTCAATCCAATCGGACTTCGCAGCACGATTTAATATCCCTCTTGCCAACAATAACGAAACCGCCGTCGCCGAATTACTCTCTCATAAAGATACGCTGCTTGGCTTATCGGACGCGGGTGCACATACGAGCCAACTGTGTGACGCCTGCTTCGCTACCCATCTTCTAGGCCATTGGGTGCGAGAGAAACAAGCACTCAAATTAGAGGAAGCCATTCGAAAACTTACGTCGCTACCGGCAGATGTCTTCGGTCTCACCGGGAGAGGTAGAATTGCGGCAGGATGTCCAGCCGACATTTTGATTTTCAATCCAGATACAGTGGCTGCTGGTAAGTTGCGGCGCGTAACCGATTTGCCAGGCGGAGAGGAAAGGCTGGTGTCTCAAGCTAATGGTATCGATGCCGTGATCGTCAATGGCATTATATTGAGGGAAGATAATGTCGATGCAACTTTTGAAGAAACAGATCTGCCGGGAACCTTATTGCGGAATGGCGTTGACCCTAAATGGACCACCATCCTTTAATACCAAATTTTCAAGGCACACTCATCGCACATTCTGCTTTATTGCCGAGGCAGAAATAACCGAGAAAAATTGGTAATTTAATATCTAAGCAAGATTCCTATTTGTGTTGCAGTGTCAAAGACGCCAGCTGAGGAAAGGAGGCTGATATGGGGGACGCACTACCGGAATTCGTCATCACGACATTGACTATTTTATCAGTCCTCTTCGTCTGCGCCGTAGGCCTCTGTGTATTGATTGTCATAATGTTTTTTTTGATCGATATCACTCAGACGAAGCATGCAATTCGGCGTAATTATCCGGTAATCGGACGTCTTCGATACTTTTTTGAACACTTGGGTACCTTCTTTCGTCATTATTTTTTCGCAATGGACCGAGAAGAAATGCCATTCAATCGGGAACAGCGAAGTTGGGTGTATCGCGCCGCTAAAAACCAAGACAACACTATTGCCTTCGGCTCGACGCGTGATTTACGACCCGTTGGGACTGTAATGTTTGTCAACTGCCCGTTTCCGACGTTGGAAGAAGAGGCGGCACCGGCCCAATCCGTGGTAATAGGCGAAGGTAGTCCCAATCCCTATACCGCTAAGCAGCTGTTCAATATTTCCGGCATGAGTTATGGCGCAATCTCACGGCCTGCAATTTTGGCGCTTTCCAATGGTGCCCGTATGGCCAACTGCTGGATGAATACCGGTGAAGGGGCATTGTCGAAATTTCACTTGGAGGGTGGTGCGGACATTGTATTTCAAATCGGTACGGCCAAATACGGTGTTCGAGACCCCGAGGGTAATCTTGACGACAGTAAGCTGTCAGAAATTGCTACTCATGAACAAGTCAAAATGTTTGAGATTAAACTCAGTCAGGGCGCCAAACCTGGTAAAGGGGGTATTTTACCAGGGGAAAAGGTAACACCTGAGATAGCTGAAACCCGTGGAATTCCCGTTGGCAAGGAATCGATCAGCCCGAACCGGCATCCCGACGTCGATTCGGTAGGCGATCTATTGGACATGGTTGAGCATATTCGCAAAGTCACCGGAAAACCAACCGGGTTTAAAAGTGTAATTGGTGCATACGGTTGGATTGTGTCGCTATGCGAAGAAATTCAAAAGCGTGGCATAAATTCGGCACCGGATTTTATTACTATCGACAGCGCGGATGGCGGCACTGGAGCGGCCCCCATGAGTCTAATGGACAATGTAGGACTCCCGATCTGGGATAGCCTGCCGTTAGTGGTTGATATTCTCGTTAAATACGGGCTTAAACAAAGGATCAAGGTGATCGCATCCGGCAAACTCATCAACCCAGTGGATGTGGCGTGGGCGTTATGTGTCGGTGCCGATTTTATCGTCTCGGCACGGGGCTTCATGATGGCACTCGGCTGTATACAAGCATTGCAATGCAACAAGAACACCTGCCCCACGGGTATTACCACCCACGACGCAAGGCTCCAGCGCGGACTAGACCCGGTGGATAAGGCAGAGCGTGTCCAACACTACGCTCTAAACATGATCCACGAAGTGGGAATCATCGCACATTCTTGCGGAGTAACGGAGCCACGTGGGTTGCGCCGGTATCATGCGAGAGTTATGACCGACAGCGGTCGTTCCATGGCGCTAAACGACTTATATCCTGATGAAACACCCGATGGTGAGCAATCGCAGTCTACAGTTTCGTGACAAATTGATCAGAAAGGTTTGTCTGTCTCGTCTCCAAATTCTGTCCGCCGAATGCCCTTAGAATAATCCTCTATATCCACACCGGTATAATCACCTGGCGTCCACGTTGGGTACTTGTGTCGCAGCCCGCCATCGACAGCGATATCGGTACCGGTAGTAAAATTTGATTCGTCGGATGCCAAAAATACAGCCGTCCAAGCTAGGTCAGATGCACGAGGAAACCGTTCGAGTGGAATCATTTTTAGATAGTCATCACGCGAATAGAACGAGCGCCGATCAGGTCGCTTGAAACTGGGATCCGTGATTTCGTCGCGCATCTTGGTCCAGAGTTGATGCTCCATTGCACAGGGAGAGATGGTGTTAACGCGAATTCCATCATGGGCAAGATCCATTGCCGCTGACCTCGAAAAATTAAGGACAGCTGCTTTCGCCGCCGTGTATGCCGACCCAGATGCCTCTCCAAAATGGGCTGCGGTCGACAAAAGATGAATAATGCTACCCCGTGCACCAGCTCCAATCATAGCGCGCGCCGCATATTTTGTCGTCAGCATAGCCGCCGTGGGATAGCTTGTCAGGCAGGATAGCCATCCCTCCAAATCCATGTCGACTACTGGGCTCCAATGGATCTGACCAGCCATATTAACTACTATATTCGGTACACCGTAATACGAGATAGTTTGCTGAACCGCTTCCTCCACATCGGATTCTTGGGTTGCATCTCCTTGCAAACTCTTGGCGGTATATCCCTTTTCGGAAATATAAGCAGCCGTATCTTTTGCAACATTTTGATCAACGTCACAGACCACCGTCCGCGCTCCTTCGCGTGCCAGGAAATGGGCAATTGTTCCTCCGATATTGGGGCCGGCACCGAAAACGATCGCGACCTTTTCCGTTAATCTATCCAATGGGTTAGGCTCTAAGAGAATTTTGGACATCTACGGTTTGAAGGTCAATTTCCTCACTCAACCGCTTCCAATTCTTGGGGGAATTACCCGATTTGACAGCATCCATTTCGCGGAACAACAGCCGGCGCACCAATGCGACACCGAGATCGGACTTGACCAACCTTTCGAGAGAACGGTCGACAACGGACCCCTG
>CAYZMI010000004.1:0-2760 GCA_964479475.1 uncultured Rhodospirillaceae bacterium
GCGACGTCACCCAGCTCAGTGATCATCTTTTCTGTGACATTAGTGGGTACATCGGGTGCGTCTGGATCACCCTTTGTTCTCATGTAATCATGCAGAATAGGTGCGTCGGGCTTCATTGCATCCAGCGGCTCAATCACGTGCGGCAAAACTTCGTAATCTACTTTAATAAGCTTGAGTGCGCGCTTAGCGATTTGTTCACTTGTCGCAGACACAGCTGCCACAGGATGGCCGTCATAAAGCACTTTTTCCCGTGCCATAACATTCCGGGTCATATCACCAGCGGCAGTGCCCTGGGGTATTTCTGGAAAATCGTCCCTTGTCACCACAGATTTTACCCCGGGTAGTGCTTCCGCTGCTGTTGTGTCGATGGATTTGAGCACCGCGTGGGCATGTGGGCTTCTTAGAATTTTGCCATATAGCATGCCAGGCACGAACGCATCAGCACCAAATTTAGCGCGACCAGTCACTTTGTCCAGCCCGTCCTGCTTCACCGGATTTGTGCCAACGATCTTCAGATTTTGATTAGGGTTAAAACCACTTTCTTCAAGAATTGTTGCCATGATATTAGCTTCCTCTCATCTCTGCAGCCGCAGCCTGTACTGAACGAATAATTTTATCATAACCGGTGCAGCGGCACAGATTGCCTGCTAACCAGTATCGGATTTCGGTTTCGGTCGGGTCAGAATTCCTCTCAAGTAAGGCCTCCGCAGCGATCAAAATGCCTGGAGTGCAAATACCACATTGCGATCCATTGAGTTCCATGAAATAGCGTTGCAAGGGTGTAAGTGTGTCGCCGTCCGCCATACCTTCGATGGTGTTAACCGATTTGCCATCTGCTTCAACTGCCAACACAAGGCAGGAACAAACTAGCTGTCCGTCCAATCGGACGCTGCATGCACCGCAATCACCGGTAGAGCAGCCTTCCTTGGTCCCAGTCAGTCCCATTTCATTGCGCAGCGCGTCCACCAGGGTTTGTCCGGGTTCGCACAAAAACTCGTATTCATCACCGTTAACTGTTGTCGTTACATGAGCTTTTTTTGCCATCAGCTTGCCTTTGCCCTCTCAAATGCTTTTTCGACCACGCGCTGCGCGATTACGGCCGCCGTCTTAATTCGATATTCCTTGGTACCACGTTTATCAGTAATAGGATTGCACGCTGCGCTCGCCGCCATACTTAGCTTAGCTAGGGCTGCGTCATCAATCTTGGTACCAATTAACGCATCGGCGCATTCCTGCACAAGCAACGGTGTGGGAGCTACTGCCCCCAGCGATACTCGGGCCGCAATACAGGTACCGCTGTCATCGAGTGTCAAATTGGCACCAACACCTACCACCGCGATATCCATTTCTGTGCGGGGCGTTAAACGCATATAGCAATCGCCCGAATGCGGCGGCTGCACGGGTAACTGGAAAGAAACGATGAACTCACCCTTCTCAAGGGACGTCTGTCCGGGCCCAGTAACAATATCCTCAACCGGGGCTTGGCGCTGACCCTCAGGGCCTATAATTGTAGCGATAGCACCGGCAGAAATCATGGGTGGCGTACTGTCGGCAGCGGGTGACGCATTGCACACATTCCCTGCTACAGTGGCGCGCCCCTTAACCTGCATGGAACCAATTAGCACGACACCTTCTATTATGCCCGGCCAATCCTTGCAAAATTCCTCGTTGTCGAGCATTTCCATCGCGGAAACCGCCGCCCCCACGCACCAGCCGTCCGCTTCCTTCTTCATGGACTGCATTTCGGGGATGTTTTTAACATCCACCAGCACATCTGGCTCGATCACATCAATATGTAACTGAACCAAAACATCTGTACCACCTGCCAGCACTCTAGGTGCGCTCGCCCCACTTAAAGCGGCCACCGCCGCGTCAAGCGATGTCGGTGCTTCGTAACGCATTTCCTCCATAATTCCCCCTGTTGTTACATATGGGTGGATTAGAACGACCTATTATGAGCCATTTCATGTTTCAAATAAACGTCATACTCGGAAATTCGTTATCCCGAAAGATCGAAATATTTACTCCAGCCACTAATTTGCATATTCCAATTGGGCGTCTTTATTCAAAGTGTCTGTCTTGGACAACAGATTCTTCTGCCGCAGTCTTGCCCACCAATCGACCAGATGTAAATGCCCAGCCAATATGATGGCCGTGACCTTTGAGTATCAAGCCGCCTTGGCCAACCGATCCTGCCGCATAGAGGCCTGGTATTGGAACGTCATTTTGACCCAACACCTGAAGACGTTCATTTACCGCAAGGCCGCCATCGGTGAGCACGATGTAACTTTTTGCCGGCCCCAAAGCAAAATAGGGTGGTTTGGACAAAACCACATCTCCTTCGGTGTTGTGTTCAGATATCGCCGCAGATAACGCCTTAGAATCCATTGAAAGTTGTACTGCAAGGTCTCCCACACTATTCGCCGAGTGGAATATGTCCTGCCGAGTACGGCGAAAATCTCCAAAATATGCGTAGGACACGCCAGGAGCCGTCGATATAAAATTAGGCCAGGCAGAAAATGTGTCGGCAAGTGCTCTATCGAAAATTATATATCCGATTTTATCGGGATGACTTGCAATGGTCAGGCCAAGCGATCGTGGTTCACCGGTGATGCGCTTACCATATTTGTTGACCAGCAAAGCGCCTTTCCTAAATAGATCAAGTTCGGGCGCCATTGAAGTCGTTGTAAAACCCAAAACAAACGGGCGCAAAATGCGGTCTGGAAAATGAGAAAGGGCAAATCGCATCAATTTCGCTAG
>CAYZMI010000004.1:2860-5495 GCA_964479475.1 uncultured Rhodospirillaceae bacterium
CCCAAGCTGACGAATATAGGCTTTCGAATTAGGCAGCACGTTATGCATTCGGGGTTTTGAGTGGGGTGGCTCAGGCATGGGCCCGAAGAACTCAACACCCAAAGTCTCCAACCATCGTAGAGTTTCACTGGCGTTATCGACAAAAAGGCGGCGAAGTAACGGATTATCACGATCGGCCAAAGGTCCTGCGAATTTTATCATGTCAGCAAAATGCTCGTCGGGACTGTCGTCAATTCCGTGCGACATTTGCTGTAGTGTCTGGGTGGCAGTAAATGAGCCGATGGACCAGGCGGTGGTGCCACCAAGCTCCGGGTTCTTTTCGATCAAGATGACATGTGCTTCGTTGTCAGCGGCTTCGATGGCAGCGGCAAGTCCTGCGCCACCTCCCCCAATTACGAGAACATCGCAAGCGACATCAGCATCACCTTTCAATGTTTGCTTTTTAAGATCTAATTTTTGTTCAATTGACGACATAAAATCCTCGCCTAATTGCATCATAATATAATTGTGCAACTACGGGGGCTATGCCGAGGGGTAAGTTATTTTCAGGTGTCCAATAGGAATGAACTCCAGCGCCAAAACGGGTAAGTGCTGTTTTAGGCTGGGGTTTCATAGCCTTGAACATAGGAATAATTACCTCACGGTAGACTTCAGGGCTATGATCCCGGCTATCTTTGGAAATGCCGAACAAATAGGGGGGGACGGGTTTGACTCCCTGTCCTTCGAGTGGCCGGGTGTAACCAACAAACCGTTCTATCAACTCTTTGGTTTGATTGCGATTAAATTTGAGTCGGCGAGCACTGGCCCGCGCCGCGGCCTCCAATGACCCAACGATATTATGTGTCACCAAATATTCCGCCTTAAAATTAGGCCTTTTTTTGGCGTGTTCCCATTGATTTAGAATTTCCTCCATCAACCATGGCAATTGCATAAGTGCCTGTGGCCCTTCCTGACCGAGGGCTTCCGCCCCCTTATAACGGGCCAAATCTCTCCAAGTCCGCACATACAATTCGTAAAATGGATTGGTCCAAGCTGTGCCCTTTGTGGCAAGTCTCTTAAATCCTTCAATTTTGCCTACTGAGCCGCTCCAAATGTGTTTTTGCTCGTTAATATAGCCGAAGCTTGAATTTTCAATCGCCATAACACCAGCAATATTTGTAACCCGCTGGGATAACATTGAGACATACGGACCACCGGTCGAATGCCCGTGGACGTATATGGAAAATTCTTTATCTGGGAAATGGCGTCGACACGCTTCTTTCATACCTTCTTCGAAGGCAGCAGGCCAGCTGGCCATTCGATCAAAAAACTGGGAGCCTCGCTTAGCGTGTATGACCGTTCGGGTGCCATATTTAATTAGCTTGCTTCGATCATTCCGAACAGAGAATTCATCTTGTGAAACAAATTCGCCCCGTTTCCAAATTGGCGTTCTAATTTTGCCATCGCTCTCAATCGTATCCCCAGGCCAATCCCTTGTTTTATCCTCCAAATAAAGCCGTCCAGGATAGGTCATGCTAACCACACGGCATGAAAATTTCTCAGAAAAAAGGCGGGCGATCTTATCCATGGTTTTGAAATCGCCCGCTCCACCATGTAGAAGAAATATACCAATTTTCCGATTATCCGCACCTCGCCCAATAGATGAATTTGGTATTGGATCATATTTAAATACGCCGATATCCCAATCGAGGCCCAACTCGTGAATTCTAAATATGTCTTCTTGTCTGCGAATCCGTTGTGACCGTTTATTAAGAATTTTCTGGGATGTCGCGAACACCTGACTATATGAAATTCGCGATGGTGGACGCCACAGCTTTTCCCTGACAGATACACGCATTTTGTTACCCCCCTTTCGCGCCCGTGCGTTTTAATATTTCGGGTTGGTTAAATTCATGCATTCGCAACCGAACTGGAAGGCACGTATCCGATTGCCAGACATTAATTTGGCAAAGCTTTCAGCTTATTTCCAAGTCAATATCTAGCGCTTTCATTACACGTGTGTGCATGTTGTATGCACCAATCAGCACGACGAGCTCGACAATTCTTCGCTCGTCGAAATGTGAGCGGACATCCTCAAATACCTCATTGGAAACCGTGACGTCACGGGTCATAGAATCGCATAACGCAAGAACAGCATGTTCCGCTGCACTAAAGGATTTGCATTTCGGCCAATCTTGCAATGCGTCGCATTCATCAACCGACAAGCCTTCAGCCTCGGCCATTTTAGGAACATGCTGATTTATGACGTATTCCAAATTGTTGACATAGGCAATGCGGATGACGACGATCTCCCGCAATCGACCATCGAGCGTCGTTCCCCACCGCACCGTATTCAGATGGTTATACCAACTCTCCGCTAATGGCGGGCTATGGAGCAAGAGCTTATATACATTGATCAGTGACCCGCCGCGGCCACTTCGAATATTATCCACTAAATCGGCATAGTCCGGGTCATCTACTTTTTCGACGTAAGAAACGCGCGCCATTGCTCATCCTTATTTAAATTTGAGCAATAGTTTCACGACACTCCCTCCCGATCAATCGGATAGAAGCACGTTTGCTATTTGGACAAACGCATAAGGAGGTCTGTTGTTTCATCAGGCATAGTTACCATGGGATAGTGTAGGCTGGAAAT
>CAYZMI010000004.1:5595-9996 GCA_964479475.1 uncultured Rhodospirillaceae bacterium
CGTTTGTCCGAGACAAGATCAAGCATCGCTTGACCATTTTGGGGTAGCGCAGCATTCAAATATATGAGCGCATCTATTTTGTCGGGAATTCTATCCGCGACGCCAGTCGCAACCATTCCTCCATAGCTATGGGCGACAAGTACAACATTCGTTAATCGTTCAAATTCCACGATATTGAAAATATCTTCTATGTGGGTTTGCAAGCTGATGTTGGCGGACAGTAAATGAGACCGGTCACCCATTCCGCTCAACGAAGGAGTATATACGTTATGGCCAAACGATCGCAGACGATCTGCCACTTTGCGCCAAACCCAACCACCGCACCAAGCGCCATGCACTAGAAGAAAATTTCCCATAAATACCTCATAAATTAGTTTACGTTATTGTTGAAATTGGTTTTCGTACTCTCAGGGAATAGTCGTATGCGAATAACCATAAAATTAGACAAATAAATCTGTAGATGGGAGCATAAAGAACTTAGCTCAGGAGAGAAAATTTGAAGCTCGGTTTTTTTACCATGCCAATCCATCCGCTTGAACGGGACTACACGCGAACCCTTAAGGAAGATCGCGAAACGGTCATATTGTGTGATAAACTGGGATTTTATGATGCATTTGTGGGTGAACATTTGGCAGATGCCGCCGAAACAATAACCAACTCAATGCTATTCCTTGCAACCCTTATTCATTCTACAAAACGCATTAAATTAGCTACCGGTACAACTAACCTTTCACACAATCACCCTGTTTTGGTCGCCACCCATGCCGCCATGTTTGACCATCTTGCAGAAGGGCGCTTCATTTTGGGAATCAGTCCCGGAACCTTAAAGTCAGATAGAGAAGCGGTTGGAATTTTAAATGAGGACCACAATAAAATTTTTTCTGATGCGATTGATGTCATTTTGGCCATTTGGGAGCGTAGGGCACCGTATAAAATCGACTTTCCAGGCAACCGATTTAAAGTGACAACCCAAGAAAGTTTTGATCCGGAACTTGGCGTTGGAACAATGCGTACGCCCTATCAAAAACCTTATCCGGAAATAGTTGGCACCGTTGTGGCACCATTTTCCAAAGGGGCTGTAGCTATGGGCGAACGAAACTTTCACCCATTGTCAGCGAATTTTTTGTTAAACAAATGGGTAAACTCACATTGGCAAAACTACAGTCAGGGTTGCATCAATATTGGTAAGAGGCCTAATCCATCAGAATGGCGCATTGCACGCACTTTATTCGTAGCCGACGATGACAAAGTCGCCGAAAAATATGGCAAAACTGACGAAAATAGCCCCTTTAGATTTTATTACAATCAACTCTATACAAAGCTTAAAAGGGCCGGTCGCCAAGCAGTATTCAAGTATGATCACGATGAGCCTGACGATGCGGTTTCATTAGACCGCATCGTTGACGACCTAGTGATCTGTGGCACAGTCAACAAAGTAGTAGATCAAATTCTCGCATTCCAAGAAGAGGTGGGGACATTCGGTGAGTTGGTAATGGCAGGAATGGATTGGGTCGACGAAGATCTCACTAAGAGATCAATGCAGCTCATGGCAGAAGAGGTCATGCCTAAGGTTAATGAAGCAATTGGCAGTACAGACATTATCGCCAGCGAAAAGGACTAATTTAGTTTTTTGGCGGCGCGCCGCCGAATGCTTGCCCTAGAATTCCTCTTAGATCACCTTCCGACACCGGTCGGGGGTTAGTGAAGGTCTGTTCCATGATCACTTTCACAGCTTCACCCAAATCATTTTCAGCAACGCCCAGAGCTTTGTAGCCCGTAGCAAGGCCTAACCGTACGTTAAGTTCGTACAAACCCAGAGCGGCATTATCAACTTTCAGTGCATGCTCGATACGTTTCATGGCATCAGGAGCTGCATCTTGATTGAAAGCCACCGTATAGGGCACAGAAATGGCATGGGATTCTGCGTGCACGAGATCAAACAGGCTGCGACACCGTTGGGCAATGGCGTGTGACAATCCCTGGCGCGCGCGAAACATCGCCGCGTGCCATGCACCATACAGCGCGTCGTAACGCGCCCCTCGATCGCTAGGGTCTTCCACGATTCGAGGAAGGCTTCGGCCCAATCGCCGGATAGCTTCTTCCGATAAGTCTTGCACAATCGGATTAGTCTCAGCGCTGTAGAGGGTTTCGACTGCATGGTTTATGGCGTTCATGCCGCTGGCTGCCGTCATTGTCACAGGAAATTCAAGGGTCAGTTCGGGGTCATAGATCACAGTTTTGGGTAAAGCGTTGGAAGTATTGGCACCGGTTTGCTCCCAGCCTTTACGTGTGTACCAGTTGGCTGACATCTCGGAACCGGAATAACTTGTAACGACTGCTATTGCTGGAAGAAGCGTATGCGCCGCAGCAGCTTTTAATAAACCTATCGGCGAACCACCGCCCACGCCAATAATCCCATCGCAATCTACGCTTTTCATCTCTGCCATCACTCGCTGAAACGCGTCCTCGGGCATAGCCGTTAAACCGGCATCACAAAGGTGCGCCCTAGCAGGCTTCACCAGATCCACAAGTTGGCGTCCCAGGTTAGCGCGACCAGGCGAACAAATTACTATCGGCCGGGTTATGGACAAGCGTTCCAACTCTCTACCAAGAGAATTTACCGCGCCATAACCAAATACTGTCCGAACCGGCACCGGATTATAAGCAAAGACTTCTGACACAGCTGATCTCCTTAATCACATTAATAAACCTATCTCAATGGCCTCCAAACGTCATCTGAAGGGGCTATAAGACATGGTATGGGTGCGTGAAGTGCACTAGAATCCGGTTATGGAAGAGCAATTGAGAACAACAAACACAGACCTCTTAGTTGTAGGAGGACGTGTCATGACAAGTGATGGTGATCCCCATTTGCCCGAACATATAGACATTCGGGTTGCGGATGGCAAAATCGCGGAAATTGGACAGAATCTTACCTCAAAGTATGGAGCAGCCAAGGTTATCGATGCATCTAATGGGCTGGTGGTTCCAGGTTTTATCAACGCGCATTATCACTCTCACGACACCCTCGCCAAGGGCACCATGGAGGAAACACCGCTAGAGACGTGGCGTATTCTTGCGCTCCCTGCCCAATATCCGAAGCGCAGCCGCGAAGAAATTAGAGCCAGGACACTCTTAGGGGCCCTGGAATGTTTAAGATCAGGCATGACCACGGTTCAAGACATGGTTACCCTGTATCCCTTTGACCCCGAACATTTGGACGTGGTTGTGGAGGCATATGAAGAAATTGGCATACGCGCTGTCGTAGCGCTGCAATATGGCGATATTAAAGGAATAGACACTATTCCGTTTTGGCGCGAGGTTTTTCCAGAGGAGCTTCACGGAAGCCTGTCATCAGCCGCTGAACCAGATCCGGGTTTTGATCAACTCGGTTATTTTGTCGATAGATATTTAACCCAAGATTCGACGAACGAACTCATAAGCTGGGCGCTCGGCCCATCCGCCCCGGAACGTTGTTCTCCAAATTTGATCCAACGCACGGTTGAACTATCTCAAAAATACGACCTTCCAATATTTTCACATATCTATGAATCCAAGGGCATGGCCTTGCAGGCAAGAATGGAATATCCCCAGCATGGCGGCTCACTTATTAGGAGATTGATGGAAGAAGGCCTGTTGGGACCGCGCCTTAACCTGGCCCACAGCGTTTGGCTAACTAATGAAGAAATTAATTTACTGGCGGAGACCGGTACGAATGTCGTTATCAATCCACTGAGCAATTTAAAACTGAAAAGCGGTATCCCACCGATTAGAACGTTGCAGGATGCCGGCGTAAGCATGGGTCTGGGTTGCGATAACTGTTCCTGCAGCGATGCACAAAATATGTTTCAGGCAATGAAATTGTTTTGTCTCATGGTTGCCGTTAGCCACATTGACGGTGGACCCGCCCAAGCCCCCCAGGCGTTTAAAGCTGCAACACGAGGCGGGGCGCATGCATTAGGAAAATCCGACAAACTGGGTGAAATTTCTGTGGGCCGCCGTGCCGATCTGATCTTGATAGACCTGACTGACCCCTCCTATATCCCTCTCAACAGTGCACTGCGGCAGCTGGTATATACCGAAGGGGGGCGTGGTGTCAGAACCGTCATCGTCGATGGTAAAGTCGTTATCCAAAATGGGCATTTACAAACCATGAACGAAAAAGAGCTTTTGAAAGAAATCCTCGATGTAGTGCCACAATTCCAAAAAGATTTTGCCGAAATAAAGGAACGCGTTGAGCGTTTGCAACCATATTTACAGGAAGCCCATCGACGCATTTGGGCAGAAGAGGTCGGGACGAACCGACTATTTCACGACAATCTTTTCACCAGTCATTAGGGAGCCGCGACATGAATAAGGACCTCAGAACCTTCATTGGTGAAACGCGGCAATTGGGCTCCG
>CAYZMI010000004.1:10096-11931 GCA_964479475.1 uncultured Rhodospirillaceae bacterium
CTGCCCATCGTGCATCACGCAGAAAATGATTCGGGAAAATACATAACCGTGGGCGTCATGGTGGTTCGTGATCCCGATACGGGGGTGTTAAATGCCGGCATGTACCGTCACGAAGTACAGGGTAAGAACACGTTGGGTTGTATGTTTAATCCAGCTCACCATGCAGCTTACATTTATCGGCGATACAAGGAGCTCAATAAAAGAATGGAAGTGGTAATTTTTCTTGGTCACCACCCCGCGGCTCTCATCGGCTCCTTGTGCGAGGGACCGATGAATTCAAGTGAATATGAAGTGATGGGAGGGCTACTCGGAGAACCACTTCAAGTGGTCAACGGAGAGACAGTAGACGTACCTGTCCCCGCATTTGCGGAAATCGCTATCGAAGGATACCTCGATCCCGCCAACGAAACTGCCGATGGTCCTTTCGCCGAATTCACCGGTTATTATGGCCCGGCCAAAGATCCGGTTGGTATGATGCAGGTTACTGCTATCACAATGCGAGATGACGCAATATATCATGATCTGGACCCGGCTCATCAGGAACACAATCTTGCCGGCGCCTTGACGCTTGAGAGTACTGTATTCGAAAGTGTCGGACACCTTACACCAACAGTCACAGGCGTTTACTTGCCGGTATCAGGATCCTGCAGATTTACTGTTTATGTATCGATCAAAAAACGGGTACCCGGCGAAGGTAAATCGGCAGGAATGGCAGCATTAAGCGCAAACCCGAATATTAAAATGGCAGTCGTCGTAGACGACGACATCGATATTTATAACGAACAACAGGTGTTATGGGCCATCGGAACCACTTTTGAAGCTGATCGGGACCTTGCAATTATCCCCGGTGCTATGGGATCGCACCTCAACCCCGCTGCCTATGGCGAAATTCGAACCGAATCCGGTCCAATGAATACAAAGGTAATCATTGACGCCACCCGCCCAGCTACGCTCCCCTTCGAGACCCGCATTGTACCGCCGAAAGATATATGGAACCGTATTAAGCTCGAGGACTACATCGATAGTTAAGTGACAATAAAAAACAAAAATATTTTAAAAAAATTGGAGTTATTTTCTGTGCGTTGTTCATGACGCTTGCTAAGCATGCCAACCCACTGAATTCAGCGCCTAAAATACAACGTCTCATCACGATCAGGTTGAAAGGCTATCGATAAGTTTGGATGACTTGTCTTTATTCGATGTTAAATCATGATTTTGAATAGACATGCCAATCGGTTTACCGACCGCTGTTCACCACAGGCGGATACCCGAATTCAATATCAGGATCGTGCAGTCTCCATAATAGTATCTTTGATTAGATCCTCAGGAAGATCGTCAAATGACGTGTAGTTGAGTGCATATAAGCGGGCATAGAGCCCTTTGCGGTCGACCAGTTCATCATGGGTTCCAATTTCTACAATTCGACCTTCTTGTAATACGATAATACGGTCCGCATCGCGCACCGTTGCCAAACGGTGAGCAATGACAATACCGGTCCGACCCTTCAGCAAATTTGCAAGGCCTATTTGAATTTGACGTTCTGTATAGCTATCAATATTTGCAGTAGCCTCATCGAGCACAAGAATTTTTGCGTCTGCAACCAAGGCACGAGCAAAGCTCAGGAGCTGTCTTTGGCCTAGCGATAAGTTGCCGCCACCCTGATCCAAAATGGTGTCATATCCATCGGGCCACTGCATAATAAAATCATGGGCTCCCACAATCTGAGCCGCTCGCTCCACTTCTTCACGTGTCGCACTGGTTGTTCTGAATCGAATATTTTCAAATATAGTTCCGGTAAACAGGAACGGATCCTGCAGTACCATGGCGATATGATT
>CAYZMI010000004.1:12031-17875 GCA_964479475.1 uncultured Rhodospirillaceae bacterium
GGATCGAAAAAGCGTTGAACATAAAACAGAAACGCAACCATCACGCCAATATCTAATGCATTGTCGAGCACTAACGACCCACCAACCACAACGACAATACCAAGTGCCGCACCAGTTAAGGTATCAACAATGGGTACCATGACCTGAGCAAATTGTGCTGACCGCAGATGCGCATTCAGGTTTTGTGTAGCTTTGTCACCGTAAAGATCAAAGTTTACCGCTTCGCGCCCCATGCCCTGTACCGTCCGCACGGCATGGATACCTTCTGCCAATGCACCATTAGCAACAGAATTAGTTTCTCGAGCTCGACGAAATGCACGCCGCGCGCGCGGCAACCAAATCATACGGACAAAAAAGAGGACGGGGACTACGGATAAGGTCAACAATCCAAGCTCAAAATCGAGCCATAGCATAATAAAAACAATGCCAAATAGTAGAAGCAAATCACCGAAAGCCGTTATTGAATTTTCCAAAAATTCTTGCAATGCATACACATCACCTTGTAGACGCGACATCATGCGCCCGACTTCAGTTTTGTCCATAAATGACAATGAGACATATTGCAGGTGCGCAAACATGGCACGACGCAAATCAAAAATGACCTGTTCACCCGTGCGCCCTACCAACCAATCCTGGGTGAAGTTTGCGGCATAATTAATCAAAATAATGGCCGCAAATATCGCAACGGCTAATCCCAATAACCCTACGTCTCCGCCTCCGACGACGATAGCGCGATCTATGGCATGGCGGATGACTAGAGGGATCGCTAGCTGCGCACCAGTGAACACAATAAGCGCTACTATCGCGAAGCAGAGCCGCTTTCTGTACGGATAAACATAAGCGAAAAACCGCCGAACAACATTTCGGTCGAAGGCGGCACCAAACATCTCCTCGTCGCGGCTAATCTGACTACCAACAACTGCACGCGGTGGTCGCATTCTAGTTTGGGTAGTTCCAGATGCCGGAGACACTGACGTCATTTCATCACACCGCCAACCAGGTCCGGAGTGGCAGCTTCGCTACCGTCACGTGTCTGCAAAGCAAACAAGGCAGCATATTTCCCATTTGCGGTGACGAGGCTGTCATGAGTTCCACGTTCAACGATACGACCATCCTCGATAAAAATGATTTCATCGGCATGCCTCAGAGCCCCCAACCTATGTGAGGCTATGATTGTGGCGCAATTTTCTGTATGCGACCGGAGTTCTTCACGTATTCTCTGCTCTGTGCCGGCGTCGATCGCCGCCATGGAATCATCCAGAACTAGAACCGCGGGACGAAGGAGCGCGGTCCGGGCGATGGCAATTCGTTGTTTTTGTCCACCGGAAAGCGATACCCCCCGTTCTCCCACCAGCGTTTCATACCTATCAGGTAATTGGTCGATAAAGCCATTGATCTGCGCGGTGGAGGCCGCTTCTTGAATGGTGCTATCACCGGCCCAAGGGTCTCCATAAGCAATATTATTTTCGAGCGAAGAAGTAAATAAAAATGGGTCCTGCTGCACTACTCGGACCGACCGGCGTAAGGATTCAAGAGTAACGTCTCGAATGTCCTGATCGTCTATGGTGATCCGCCCGCCTGAGACGTCATAATAGCGCGGCAAAAGATGCGCAATGGTTGATTTGCCGCTACCCGGTGGCCCAACGATACCGAGGGTCTCGCCACGTTCCACCTGAAAGGTAACACCGTTTAACACGGGTGGTGCATCCTCACCCATGTAGCCGAATGACACGTCTTCAAACTTGAGTGTACCTTTGCCGATGTTGATTTCCGTTGCGCCGGATAAATCTTTGATCGGGGGATCAAGATCGAGGACTGCAAATAGTCGGGAGCCACATGTCGACGCCCGTGCAAAGGAGTTCACCACCATCCCGAGCTGACGAACGGGTTGTTGAAGAATAGTCATAAACGTTAGGAATGCAGTCAGTGTACCAACCGTCATTTTCCCCTCTATGACCTGCAAACCACCGACCCAAAGTACTAACCCCATGGCGATAAAAAAAGCAAAGTTCATTGCGGTCGTGGAAGACACCCGCGTCCAAATGCGGCGAGATGCAAGTGCGGATGCCTGATCCGATGACACATCGTATTTATCAAGTTCAAATGGCTCCGCGCCAAATGCTCTCACCACGCGAATTCCAGTGAGATTTTCGTCCATGATGCGGCCGAGAACCGCCATTCTATCCTGAAGAGCAAACCACAATTCTCGTAGACGAAGCCGGGCAATCGTTGAACGCCAGGCGACAAATGGTACAAAACTAAGAGCTAACGAACCAAGTAAAATATCTGTGGACAACATTAAATAGGCGCCAACGCCGATCAGAACCGCAAAAAGCAAAACTCTCAACGGGCCGGTGTTCATAAACGACCGGACTCCTTCTAAATCGAGCATTCCACGTGTAATCAATTCGCCAGTATGAACACTATCGTGAAACGAAAAATTAAGATGTTGGAGCTTTTCATAAAAGGCCAATCTAAGTCTATACGCCAGGTAATGCCCGAGCGTCTCCCCACAATAATTGTGGATAAGCGTGAAAGCGCCACGGAGTATTGATGCTCCAAGAAGAAGCCAAGCAGCGCTGTAAAGTGCTTCCTTAGCTCTATCCGATGGCACCGATGTCTCTCCCAGTAATCCGACAGCGCCGTCAACTGCGTTCCCAAGGAACTGAGGTATCATTAGCTGAAAGATGGCTGCTGCCAGAATCCCGATCGTGGCCAATGCCAGTCGTGTGCGTTGGTGGGCCGCGAGTTTAAAAATTCGCCACAATACGGCTGCATCGTCACCGACATCGCGATCCTGATCAATCGACATCCCGGTATAGGCCCGCTTATAAACCTTTTTGCCGATGAAAGAGTCAGAACTTTCGTCGAGCGAAGTAGTTTTCGCGAAGGCATCGTTGGTGGCCATTTATATTTGCACCTTGTCACCGAGAATTAGACCCAACAATACCCTGTCGCGATGGGTAAGGGGCTCCAAAATAGAGGAAGAGCGTTACGGGCCGAATATTGCTAAGAATAAACGACCTTGCAACTCCGCTCAAAGAAATTGTTAAGTATCCTAAGAACTTCTGTCAAAAACCTATTTAGTCTTAAAAGGATGACTATTTTTGTAGTATAATAAGAAGTATTTGGTACCTATAAACTTGTATTTCGATATAGCAAAACTGCACTAAATTAGTTTGTTCCCGACCCACCGACATAATATTCCTTAGTCCGTTGATTTTATTCAATCGTTGTTGATGGTTGCCCAGCTGAACTGAACCCGTTTAGACTTGTGTCCGTGAAAAGAATTCAATTTCTATTATTGATAAAAAATCAGAAGGGGAGACTTATATGTTGAATCGTTGGACCAAATTAGCCGTAGGTGGGGCACTGGCGTTCGCCCTGCCATTCTCGGCGTCGGTTCAAGCCGACGAAGTCGCTAATTTCTACAAGGGAAAAACCGTCACGCTCGTTATTCCGTATAGTGCCGGTGGAATGTACGGACTCAATGGACGCATCATGTCCCGCCATATTGGCAAACATATTCCGGGCAAGCCCAATATCGTTGTCCAACACATGACCGGCGCGGGGGGCAGCAAGGCAGCCAACTATATGTATGCTGCTGCGCCAAAGGATGGAAGTTATATGGCGGAACTTTCAAAAGATACCGCTGTTGCACAGGTTCTTCGCCCTAAACGCCTCAAATACGACGCCGCCAAGTTCCAATATCTCGGACGAATGATGCCGTACTCTGCGGTATTTATGGTTTGGCACAAGGCCGGCATCAAAAGCGTTTGGCACGCGACGAAAAAGCAAGTCATTTTAGCCAACTCTGGCGTCTCGTCACATTCCTATTTAGAAGGTGCCGCACTGAAGGAATGGGCAGGATTCAATATTAAACTCGTCAAAGGGTATCGTGGTGCTGCCAATATGTACAAAGCCATGGAGAGCGGCGAGGTTCACGCCCGTATCGGCGCTTGGTTTAGTCTCAAGGCCAAAAAACCTGGCTGGCTAAAAAATGGCAAAGTAGACATTATTTTACAGACTGGACTTACCAAGGCACCCGACCTCCCATACACGCCACTTCTGATCGATTTCGCCCGGAACGAAGAAGAAAGGAAAATGGCTACTCTTCTCGAACTCGGGTCGCCCGTGGGTTGGGGATTGTCGGTGCCACCAGGTGTGCCAAAATCCCACGTTAAGGCACTTCGGAAGGCGTTCGCAGCTATGATAGCAGACAAAACATTCATCAAAGATGCCTATGCCAAACACAGTATGGTCGATGGCGCATCAGGTGAATTCGTGCAAAAAGCTGTTCAGCGGGCGCTTGATGCCGATCCTAAGCTGGTTAAAAAGCTACGTGCATTGGTCGGTTTTAAATAACCAATCTAAAATAAATATAAAAACGGGCGCCTAATGGCGCCCGTTTTTTCTTCAGAAAACTATACTTATTCGATGCGACCATCAGGTAAATGAGAAAATGCACTATGCTCATGGGGCAGACGAACTGGCATTGCCTGACCTACGTATGACGGGTTTAGATCTTCAAGGCTAGTGATGCCCAAAAGTCCCATCGTGCGTTCAATTTCGATTTCAAGTAATTCGAGACATTTTACCAACCCGTCGGAATTTCCTGCGCCTAAGGCCCAGGCCTGCAAACGACCAATAGCAACTGTGTCCGCGCCTAAGGCAATTGCCTTTAAGATATCGCCGGCCCTTGTAAAGCCGCCATCAATGATGATTTCACACTTTCCGTTAACTGCCTTCACGATCTCGGACAAAGTATCAATATTGCCATAGACATGATCGAGCTGACGCCCCCCGTGATTTGATATATAGACCGCGTCTACATCGTGCTCGACGGCCAGGGATGCGTCCTCGGCTGTCATTATACCCTTAATGATAAATGGCACGTCTCCTATTGTATCCTGCACCATTTTGACGGTGTCCCAAGTTATACCTTTTTGATAATCGCGTTCTGGCACATTTCGAAGGGCAAGCTGTGTCGGACTTAACCGTTCACGGTTACCGTAAAACGCAGAATCAACCGTGAGAGTAATTGAACTGTAACCCGCATTGACGGCACGCATAGCCAGATCCCTTATCCATTGGTCGTCACCGCGCACATAAATTTGAAAGGATTTTGGATGCGGGCTGTTTTCCGCAATTTCCTCAAGACTTGGTTGGGTCACTGTACTAATAAAATTAATTGTCCCGAATTCTTCGCAAGCAGTATCGACATCCTTAGCACCATTTGGTGTCCATTTATGAATGCTTCCCATGGGCGCCATCATTACGGGAATTCGGATTTTATTTCCAAGGAAGCTGGAACTAACGTCAATATTTCGAACATCCCGGCATACGCGAGGACGAAAGGCGAGACTATCGATTGCTAAGCGATTGCGACGTAAGCTAGTTTCACTTTCGGCCGCACCGCAAATATAATCCCAGTTATCTTGGCTTAAATTGCGACGCGCTAGCAAAATCATTTCGTGAAAGTTATTAAAGTGGACGTCCATGTGCGCCTTCCCTCCAAACATTTTTATACAGAGATAACAATGAATCTAAGTGGGAAACCACATCTGGTCCACCCTCGCGCCCTTAAGTAAATCCGAACAATTTTTCTGGGTTCTCAACCAGAATTTTGCGCCTGATTTTTTCGTCTTCCACCCAACCAAATAATATATCAAAAATTTCACCATCATTCGGAATTTTTCCCGGTAAGTTTGGATGGGGCCAATTCGTCCCCCATATTATCCGATCGGGACAGGTTTCAACGAACGCCCGGGTATAGGATTTCATGTCCTGATAACCGGGTGGTCCAACATCCGACAACCGATAAAAACTTGCCAGCTTAATCCA
>CAYZMI010000004.1:17975-23907 GCA_964479475.1 uncultured Rhodospirillaceae bacterium
GATAACCGGGTGGTCCAACATCCGACAACCGATAAAAACTTGCCAGCTTAATCCAACAATTTTCTACCTTCTCTAAGAGCTTTATGAGCAACCGAAAACACTCATTGTGTACTCCATCACTACCCCGAATTCGGCCAAAGTTATCAATTATGCAAGGGGTTGGCAGCCGGGCAATTATCGGAAGTAAAGCAGGTAATTCATTTATGTGCTGTAAATGGACCAAAAATACCCAACGAAATTCTGCTATTTTATTTGCGAGCGCTTCCATGTCCGCAAGACCGGTAGCGGTATGCGCCAAGGTAGATGCTCTTACACCCCGAATACCTCTCTGGTGCAACTGTTGAATTTCCGGTTTTGTAATACCAGGCTCGACCAGAGCTATCCCCCGAAAGTTAGGGCCTGCGGTTTCTATTCCATCCAATATGACGCGATTATCCGTCCCATAGGCACTAGCGTTCACGACGACAGCTCTATCGACGCCGATCACTCGCAACATGGCCAAATATTGGTGAATGCCCGCGTCAAGAGGATCGTAACGACGGTCTTGTGATAACGGATATTTTTCTATTGGGCCAAATAGGTGAGCATGGGTATCTATGGCGCCAGCTGGAACAATAATTTTTGGTTTGCGGGTATTTAAATCGGGTGTAGCTGCTGTCTTGATCATTTTCATCAACTTGTCATTCATTAAACCCATTTATTCTGCACTTATCGACTAGGCTGGGCCAGCCCCGCTCTCCCTTCACCGGTAATTATATGCAATAGTGGCCACCCCCTATTTGAGTATCGGTGGTTGAAGTGAATAGAAAGAAGAGCGACTTCCGGATTGTGATTGTAGGTAGTGGATTTGGCGGTATTGCCATGGCCATCGCGCTCAAGAAGGCGGGATTTGTTAATTTCTCCGTATTAGAAAAATCTAATGAGATTGGCGGGGTTTGGCGTGACAACATATATCCCGGCGCAGCATGCGACGTGCCCTCACGGTTTTACTCTTATTCATTTGAGCAGTCGTACGAATGGTCAAATGCTTTTGCCCCGCAACATGAGATTCACGATTATCTGAAGGGATGTGCGCAAAAATACGCCATATTGCCTTTCATACGTTTCGAAACAGAAGTCGAAAGTGCAGTTTTTAATGAGGCAACAGGGAGCTGGACACTTCAAATTAAAGGCGGCGAAACAATCGAGGCAGAAATATTTATTTCGGCGATGGGTCTATTTAATCGGCCAACAATTCCCGACTTCCCAGGGCGTAATACCTTCGTCGGCGAACAATTCCATTCTTCGCGCTGGAATTACGAATACGATTTAGCCGACAAATGTGTTGCCGCTATCGGTACCGGCGCTAGTGCAATCCAATATGTTCCTGAGGTTGTCAAACTTGTGAAACAATTGCACGTATTTCAACGCACACCCCATTACGTCATGCCAAAGGAACAGCGGGGCAGTTCACCTTCGGATCGTAGTTGGTTACAGCGTGGGTCAATCGGCCAAATACTGGAACGTGGAAAGATCTTTTATAATATGGAGAAAGGAACCCGACGCCGTAGCTCCATAGAAATGACAAAAACGGCCGAGAAAATATTTTTCAAGGGACTAGAACGGCAAGTGTCGGATCCTGAACTCCGCGCCAAACTAATGCCCAACTATCACTTGGGGTGTAAACGCGTGTTACGGTCGGATGACTGGTATCCAGCATTACAACGTGCAAATTGTGAATTGGTCGACACACCCATTCGAACTTTACACGCCAATGGCATAGAAACCGATGACGGCGCGTTTAGAAATGTAGACGCAATTATTTACGGAACGGGTTTCACACCCTCCGAATTCTTATCCCCCGTAAGAATGACGGGTCTGGGCGGTGTCACTCTGGAAGAAGTCTGGGGGAACGGAGCTGAAGCGTATTTTGGCGTAACAGTCTCTGGCTTCCCTAATTTCTTCATGATGTATGGGCCCAACACCAATCTCGCAGGGAGTATCATCTATATGCTGGAAAGTGAATCACGTTATATTGTTCGTTGCCTACGTAAGTTACAACAGCGCAAAGCAAAATACATGACGGTGCGGTCAGAGGCCCAACAACAAATAAACGCAGAGCTTCAGGAAAGGATATCCAAAACAGTCATAATGGATGATAATTGCTTTTCGTATTTCAAAAACGCATCGGGTAAAGTGACCACCCAGTGGCCTGGCTATCTTCTAGAATATAGATTACGAACGACCCGCGTAAAAAATGGTGACTATGAATTCGCCTATGCGTAAGCATATTTAAATTAAAACAAGTATAGGTTTAGCCTGTCCTTGGCTTTGGTGATTTGGCATAGCAGAATGGCTTAGGGGCAAATTTCAGTGCAAAAAAATAAGTATCGGTTTTAGAGGATTGGCTAACGCAATGAGCACACAATTAAAGTCAGGAGCTGATATACATTCCGTCGATTGGATCGCAAGGGCGAAAGAGCTGGTGCCGATGGTCGCTGATGCGGCGGATCGCACCGAAATCGAAGGTAAGGTGCCAAAAGATATTATGGATGCCCTGCACGATGCCGAGCTCTTTCGAATGTGTTTACCTCTATCGCTGGGTGGGGGCGAAGCATCGCCCAAGGAATTAATGCAAGTTTGTGAGACTATTGCCGGTGCCGATGCCAGCACGGGCTGGTGTGTGGGTCAGGCACTGGGATGTACCATGGCGGCTGGCTTTGTTGCTCCGGAAGTCGCCAAAGAAGTGTTCGGTCCCAAAGATGCCGTTTTAGCATGGGGTCCGCCCGGCCAAGCTAAGGCCGTTGTAACTGAGGGCGGTTATATTTCAACGGGTGAGTGGCGTTTTGGCAGTGGGAGCCGCAATGCCACTTGGCTCGGTTGTCACAGTCCGGTTTTCGATAAAGAGGATAATCGAGTCATGAATGCCAACGGTTCGCCCAAAATGCGAACTATGCTGATCAAAAAAGAGCAGGCGGAAATGATCGACGTCTGGCAAGTGATTGGTCTCAAGGGTACTGGAAGCGATAACTATAAAACCGATCATGTTTTTGTTCCGGAAGCTTACACGACTTGGCGGGATTCTGATCCGGACCGCATCGAACCCGGGCCATTTTGGCGCATTCCTCTTCTCACCTGTTACGGGATGGCGTTCTCCGGCCTTTCGCTTGGCATTGCACGCTCAATGATCGAATCTTTCAAACAACTCGCCGTCGATAAGGTCGGTGGAGGTTCGACAACTGTACTGCGTGAGAATGCTGTGATCCAATCTAACGTAGCTGAAGCAGAAGCAAAATTACTTTCCTCGCGCGCGTTCCTCATGGAGATGCTTGAAGAATATTGGTCCTGCCTTTGCGCCGGCGACCCGCCGTCGTACGATTTACGCGCTCGGCTACGCCTCTCCATTACATACGCCATGAACCAGTCGCGTGAAGCAGCCACCTACGCCTATCACGCCGCCGGAACTAATGCGATATTCGAATCCAATCCGTTTGAACGGCGTTTCCGTGACATTTATACAGTGTCGCAACAGGGGCAAGGTCATAAATCCAATTACGAGCCAGTCGGCGCAGTATTAATGGGCCTGGAACCCACGGGCCACCGAGTTTAAGTCAAAGGATAACAAATTGCTTTCTAAACCGTTGGTTCTACTTCGGCGGTCACTCCATACCTCCTGAGATAAGTTTTTCGTAATCCTTCTTCGGTCACACCTTTCTTATCATAGGCAGGCGACAGAATTGGTTTAACCTCTGTAAGCTCGATAAGGACCACATCCGGCACCATGGTATCGGGTCCCAGCTCTTGCTGTATTACTTCGTTAAATTCTTCGTAGATCGCATCCCCCGATGAACGCACCGTACCCGTTCCGCTAAAGCGGTAACCGCGACGAGAAAAAACATCAATGCAATTGACTTCCACACTAGGGTAACGCCTTAAATTTTTTATAGTTCCAGGCGACGCCAGGTTGGCGAAGATCAAATGCGTATCATCGAAAGGGCGTAAGGTGCTTTTGGGAGATAAATTTGGGCTCCCATCTTCATTCACCGTGGCAACAAAGCTCAAATTAGATTGGGCAATGATGAACCGCATGTCGTCATCGAGCATCTTGATTGTCCTTCCTATTCTGCTAGCACTGTCGCTGCAATTTTTTCACCAACCATAATGGTCGTGAGGTTCGTGTTTGCACATGGCACCATGGGCATAATTGACGCGTCACAAATTCTAAGACCTTCAACGCCGTAAACTTTTCCATGCGGGTCTGTAACTGCTCCCGGATCATTTTCCGCCCCCATTCGGCAAGTACAGGAAGCATGCCAATGGCCTAACACGGTATCTCGGATCCAGTTTTCAATAATTTTGTCACTAGCAAGGAGATCATCGATTGAAGGGCCGTCAGCAATAATATTCTCGATGATCCAATTGCGGGCGACACTCGATACATCCATGACCTGTGCCCCCACCCATGTCTGAAACATATTCCATGGTGTATAGAGCCCAACTTTGCGGGCGCGATCACCATAGCTGACCGGAAATACCGCATGTACGGCATCGCGAAAATGGTCGTTATCGCAAAGGTTGGCCATAAATTTGACCCCTTCGATCATGCGGTTCATGTCACGATGGTCCGAACACATATTGAAGTCCACATTTGGCTCGCCAAATTTATCGCCAGGATTAAGTGTGACCTCGCCCGTTGAATAGGATTTGTTGACCCAAAGTTGCATGAGTCCCATGCGATCTCCTATAGCATGCCACGCTGCTCTGTTTGTCGGTACAATATACATGTCGCCTTTAGGAACGCCTTCTAAGCCTGAGGAAAACCGTAGGGCCGCGATCATGTGCGTAGGTAGTTCCGGCCAATTACGGGATCCACGTTTCAGATAAGCCCCAAAATTAACCCCGGGATGTTCCATGAGATGCTTACCTACACCAGGCCGGTCGATCACTACTTGAATACCCATTTCGTTTAACTCTGCCGCCGGTCCAATACCGGAGCGCATCATCAGTGGGGGCGTGTGCAGCGCACCTGTAGAAATAACCACTTCCTTACTATAAATGTCGGATGTAGCACCTTCCCGCTCAAGCCTAACGCCAATAACTTTTGTGCCATCAAACAAAAGACATTCGACACGCGTTTCAGCCCACATTGTAAAATTTGGGCGGGCGCGGACGTCTTTGGTAAGATAAGCTGTGGAAGCGGAGATTCGTTTGCCATCAATATTGTTCATAGGAATGGGGAAATACCCGTCCCTGTGAACACCGTTTTGATCCCTTAAGTCTTCCCAACCATCGTCCGCTGCAGCAGAGATTGCCGCCCTAGTGTAACCGGGCCATTCGTCCTCAAACAGACGGCGTAGTTTCATTGGACCATCCGTACCATGTAAAGGGCCGTTGAAATCATTATCGGTTTCCATCTTTTTGTAATAAGGAAGCACGCCCTCCCAATTCCAACCTTTGGCTCCGCGCTCTTCCCACTCGTCAAAATCGCTCGGTAATCCACGGTTGGCGCACATACCATTGATGGATGAACTGCCGCCCATAATGCGGCCTTGGTTATAGCGACGCCTCGGTCGTTCGTCCGGAGCATTACTAGATCGGGGTAAAAATGCGGCACTCAGGCCGGGCCAAGTATATGTTTTCGTCCCTTTAGACGTAGCAACAAAATTGTTGTTAAGTTCCTCGGGTTCGTGTCCAGGAAGAATGTCCTTTCCCGCCTCCAGTAACAAAACATTGATCGTCGAACGCTCGGTTAACCGGCTAGCAAGAACGCTGCCAGCAGAACCCGAACCGATAATTACATAGTCATAGGATTGATCGTGCGAAACTGACAATTTTCCCTCCCTTGTCTTTGGAGGATTTTATGTCAGTGACGCAGGTTTGTCACAAGGCCGGCGGGGAGGGCTGTGCGCCCCGGACCAACTTACCAGGCAATTCGTTGGTGGCTTCGCCCTCG
>CAYZMI010000004.1:24007-28605 GCA_964479475.1 uncultured Rhodospirillaceae bacterium
GGGCTGTGCGCCCCGGACCAACTTACCAGGCAATTCGTTGGTGGCTTCGCCCTCGCGATAGATCGGCACCCCGGAAACGATGGTTGCCTCGTAACCGTCAGCCTTTTGCAAAAGTCGCTTCGCGCCCATTGGTAAATCGTTGACCATATAGGGATAGCCAATTTTCAGTCGGTCGTGGTCAATAACATTAATGTCAGCTTTATAACCGGGTGCGAGAATACCCCGATCATGCAATCCGAGTTTAGCAGCGGGGGCCCCAGTCATACGACTAATAAGCCAACTCGGGTCCAGCGCACCTTCAGGACGGTCCCGTCCCCAATAGGTTAAAAGATAAGTCGAATAGCTAACGTCCATGATGTGCTCAACATGCGCGCCACCGTCGCTTAATGCGACGATAGCGTGGGGATGTTCCATCAATTCCTTGCAAGCATTAAGGGTATAGTCCGCATAATTGTTGTTAGGCGCAAATAACATACCGTGGCCGTTGTTGAGCAATAGTAAATCATAAGCGACTTCAAAAGGGGAAATACCCTCTCGTTCAGCAATGCCTGCCACAGAATCTTGCTTCTTGGGCGTGTAATTTGGCGGGTCACCAAATGGAAACAAGTATTCGAACATTTGGACGCGACGTACCTGCTGCTCGGTATGATGATCAGCCGATTCCGACAAGATTTTTTTCCGGAATTCAGGATCACACATAATCGCCACCTTTTTATCTAAGGGCTCTTCGGCAATCGCCTTGTATGAGGGATGGAAGCAAAATGGGTGACGGTGCATATCGATTGAAAATAAAGTGCCTATAGGTCGCGGTGCTACTTGAGCATGCATAGGCAACCCGTCCGCTACCGCAGCGTCAATCATTGCCATAAATTCACGAAACCCGTTGGGATCGCTATTGCGTTGCAAAACGGTGGCAGATAAAGGTCGTCCCGACGCCTCTACCATCGCGCGCATAATTGCAAATTCATTTGCTCGCGTCTCAGGAGGAAGATCTGCAATGATCTGCAAGACGCCCTTACCTGCATCCTTTAACCCTTGCGCAACACCGGCATATTCCTCAGTGGTTGCTCCCATTGACGGGATCAACTCGCCCTTCAAAGTACGATGATTCTGTGTACGCGACGTGGTAAATCCGAACGCGCCTGCATGCATAGCCTCTTCCGCCAAACGACGCATTTCTGCTATGTCGTCTGACGTTGCAGTTTCCCGCCTTACCGCTCGATCACCCATAACATACACCCGAAGGGCGGAATGCGGAAGCTGAGCGCAATAATCTATATCGTGGGGTCGGCGCTCCAAGACGTCAAGAAATTCAGGGAAAGTACTCCAATCCCACGGCAACCCATCGCGCATAACAGAACCGGGAATATCTTCGACACCTTCCATAAGTTCAACTAAGACATCTCGATCTTCCGGCCTAACTGGCGCAAAACCGACACCGCAATTACCCATCACCGTAGTCGTCACGCCGTGCCAGCCTGAACAAAGCAAACGATCGTCCCAAATTGCTTGTCCGTCATAATGAGAATGAACGTCCACAAAACCGGGGGCCACTAATTTGCCTCGGGCATCGATTTCTTCCTTTCCTTGGCCTGTAACCGTCCCGACTTCAGTGATCTTCCCGTCCGTTATAGCCAAATCCGCTTCGTAAAGTGGCGATCCCCTACCATCAGCGACGGATCCACCCCGAATAACTAGATCGAACGACATTTTAGACTCCCAAGTAACGATTCAGAAATTTAACAAAGCCTACAGGCAAAAAACTTCCAAGCAAAGCAAGTGATTTACTTAGAAATCGCGCAATAACCGGCCGTATCCAGGCACGGGGTCGCTGACCCCAGCTTTTCGTAATCCTTCCCAAACAATCGCTTGTACGGAGGTAATCACGTCAACGCCGAGTTCCAATTCCATGGGCTCGATCATTTCAATTATTCCCCAATGGGGGGCAGGGAAATAAAGTGTGTCTAAGTCTTCATTCTCTTCCAATAAGCGACGGGCAAGATCCATCGCCATAGACCCGTCGGCCACTGCCAAATTCAAAACCTTCCGCCCTGCGCCAGCAAGGGCACCCAACTCAAATCCGTGATGCTCCAAGTAGCCTTGATAAATATTGTGACCCTGTTCAAATGGAGTTCCGACACCCACTTTATTTGCTTTAATCGCCTTTAACGCATTTATCTGGGCGGTGAGGCTAGAAGTCACTGGAATCCCGGTTTCAGTCTCCAGTGTTTTAATGGTCTCATCCAGGCCATCAAGTCCGAGTGCCAGATTCAATGGAACACCACCAAGTATGATAATGTCCACTTTGGCCTCCGCAATTAGACGTGCGCACTCAGAATTTATTCTGGCCCCTTCCGCAAGTTCGTCTTGCGTCATGTGAACGATGTTAAGCGTGGTTATAGCAAGGGTAACGCCATCAGGAACGATTTTGTAAAATTCGTAGGGAAAAGTCTCTGTTACTGCGGGGGGCGACGTATATCCAATGCGGGCACGGTGTCCGTACATGGTTGGTCTCTCTTCTCATCTATCAAATAGGGAAAGACCCGGGCGCAGGGGCCCGGGTCATCCTCTAATTTAGTGTATTTTTTTACTTCTTTTTCTTCTTGCGTTTATTCTTTTTCACAAATGCCGCTTTCCAGGTTTTATCGACAAGATCTCGCGGTGTCTTGAAATATGCTGCCCACAATTTTGTCACTTGTGCACCGCTGATCGGTGTGAATTTAGTATTAATTTTTTTGCCGTCCTTAATCAGGCCAGGATCATTCATCGTATCAACTAACGCCTTGCGCAATGCATCTCTTCGCGCTTTTGATACACCTGGCGGCGCAGCAATGGGCCGTGTAATTTCAGAGTGTCCAAATAACAGACGTCCAATCTTACGTTGTTCTTCGGTCTTCAACATCGTAAATATCGGCGTTGCCTTTCCGAAAAAGGGTACGGTCTTGGTTTCGCCAACTTGCATAAAAAGATTTAGTTGGCCAGATTGATAGCTTTGTAGGAATGCACCACGCACAGATGATTCATACATCCCGCAGCTGCCATTCACCTCACCACTTTGCATAGCTAGGCTAATAGGTTTAGTGCCCCTATAACCATGGATTACTTTAACCTTGGCGCCAAATACATTCTTTAAGAATGCAGGAAACATGCTGAGCTGCGAGTTTGGACTGCTTGAACCAAATATTACTGGCTTTTTGGCAGCAAGAAGGTCTGGCAGCGTTTTGATACCCTGACCAGCGCCGTTCCATACCCCACACGCCATGATGTCCCGGTGCAGACTACCAATCCACGTGAATTTCAAAGTATCGAATTTAAATTTTCGTTTACCCCAAAGCGGTCCAATTGCAACCGCTGAAGATATCAGCCCCATGGTTAACCCATTGTTGGGTGTTGCGTTATAAAGTTTGCTAGCAAGTTTCGCACTGCCACCACCAGGCACATTCTGCACGATGACGGACGGATTACCTGGTATATATTTGCTCAAGTGACGTGCCCAAATCCGGGCTGTCGTATCCATACCCCCGCCAGCACCAAATCCCACCTGGACGGCGACTTGCTTGCCCTTGTAAAAATCGGCAACCGAATCTGCCACAGCCTGAGATGCAAAGCCCATCGCCACAATTGCGCCGATTGCGGCAAAAAGACTATTACGAACTTTTAAAACCAACATTTATTACCTCCCTTGTTCAATGGAAAGGATTTTGATAACGCTGTAGCTATTACGCAAGAGGTAAAGAGTATTATTTCATAGACATTTGACAGTCTGCAGTGCTTGCGTTTAATCGGCGCATCAAATTTTATTAGACCGACTTTCTAAATGAGCATTTCAATCCCCGGCCCCACATCCCATGCCTATTTTTCACAGCGCTTACGTCTCCATTACGTAGATTGGGGCAACGAAAAGGCTCCCCCGCTTTTATTAATTCACGGCGGCCGCGATCATTGCCGTAATTGGGATTGGGTCGCGGAATCGCTACGCGATGACTATCATGTTATTGCGCCCGATCTTAGGGGCCACGGGGATTCCCAGTGGATGGTTGGAGGTAGTTACTCACTAGCCGAATTCACATACGATATAGTTCAACTCATTCACCAGCTTCAGCTTGCTCCGTTGACTATCATCGGCCATTCAATGGGGAGTGGTATCGCTTTACGCTATGCTGGGATATATCCCAACAATGTCTTTAAACTCGTGGGTATCGAAGGCTTGGGCCCGCCACCCCAAACCGCAAAAGAACGTAGTGCCAGAGAACCCCACGACCGCTTTACGGCATGGATTGAAGAAACACGTGAACTAGCCCGCCGCGCACCGAAAAGATATGCAACCTTGGATGAAGCCCTCACGCGCATGCGAGCTGCTAATAAGCATCTCCGACCTGACCAAGTACGTCATTTAACTCTCCATGGGGTAAACCGAAACGAGGACGGGACGTATAGTTGGAAATTCGACAACTATGTACGAGCATTTACACCATTTGGCATCGAAATGGGCCAGACTGAAGAACTCTGGCAGCGGATTACCTGTCCGACCCTATTGTTAAGGGGTGCGGATAGTTTTTCACGTGACCCCAGTGAGGACAGCACGCTAAATCATTTTA
>CAYZMI010000004.1:28705-31998 GCA_964479475.1 uncultured Rhodospirillaceae bacterium
AACCAACCCTACCGAGCATCAGGTTGGACCTCGAGATGTTTCGCCAACGTTTCCTGCCTACGCCATGCCCAAAACCAAAGACCAATGCAAAGTATCGCACCACAAGCAATCGGTACTTGGAGCCCGAAATACGTTGCCAACCAACCCATAAATAGCGCGCCAAGTGAAGGGCAACCGCGGGCAATCAGTGTATAGAAGCTGAGGACCCGGCCACGCATTTCACCATCCACGGATGATTGCAGTAGGTTTTGTTCGATCACACCAATGGAAACGATGGAAATTCCAGCTATCCCGGTGCAAACCAACGCAAAGTAAAAGATGTCAGTAGCCGCAAATCCAATAACAGCAAAAGCCATCAACAGCACATTAAAAACCATGACTCGTGTAAGACCCGCAACCCCTTGAAACCGAGCCAGGAAAATGCTTCCGATGAGAGAACCGATCCCAAGCGTGGAAGTCAGCATGGCCAAACCGTCGGCACCCTGGTCAAAAATTCTGTCAGAAAATCCTGCAAACAGCTCGATAAATGGACGCGAAAATATAGCGTAAAATGCTAGAATGAATAAAAGTGGCCCAATTCCCCGATGCCCGGCGACATAGCGAAACCCCTCCATAATATCGTCACGGTACTGCCGAAAAGAGGATGCGGTAGTTGGTTTGTTTATTGGCGCTAAGGCTACTAAATATAACATAACAACAAAGACTATATCAGCGACCACCGTTAAGGTTACCGCAGGCCCAACACCCCAAAATTTGATAATCAGTCCAGCGACAAATGGGCCGCCAATCCGAGCAAAATTAAAAACAATGGCATTAGTATTAATGGCGGTTGTCAACGTGTCCTGTCCGACCAACGCATGAATGATTGCAAGGCGGGCGGGAAAATTGAATGACATGGCAATGCCATTCGCAAGGACCAATAGAGCTAAAATTTCTACGGAAATCATACCTGTGATGGTCAGTCCCGCAATAGCAGAGGAAATAATTGCAGAAATTGCCATATAAAGCCGCATAGCCTTTAAGCGGTCGAACCGATCGGCTACCGCCCCCGCCAACGGTGCGAGAACGAGGTTGGGCATAAAATCCGCAAAGGCCACGAGACCAAGCCAAAATGGCGATTTGGTCAATTCCCAGGTAAGCCAGGCAACGGCAACACGTTGCACCCACATGCCAAGTTGGGATGCAAAATTACCTATCGTGTAGTAGCGATAGTTAGGAATTTTAAACACCTGCGCAAAGGCGCCGATGCCAGTGGAACCTGCCATATTTCTCATGCCTTGGATAAGTTAGGAATTTAGCGCCTTTTTAGGTGGACGGCACCTAGGAATATGCGGATCAAGACTCTACAATCTGACCTATAAGATAAAAGAGGAGTCTTCACATGTCATACCCAGCACAGTTTTTCTGCTGGCATTTCATGGCCTATCCCTACCTACCCGATGACTTTGACGAAAAATATGAGTCTGCTTGGGTAACGGTTCCCAATGCATTATGGGACAGCGAAAAGTCTGATGATTTGTATCAGGAGTACATAGACCAGCTGGTTTATGCTGAACAGTTAGGCTTCGATGGACTGGTATTGAACGAACATCACCAAAACGTCTATGGGCTAATGTCCTCTCCTAATCTGATCGCGGCAGCATTGAGCCAAAAAACAGAACGGGCCAAAATTGTTATCCTAGGTAGTCTACTTCCGCTCCGCAAAAACCCGTTAAGGATAGCAGAAGAATACGCTATGCTCGACATGATGACTCACGGTCGATTGATCGCAGGTTTCGTGGTTGGTGGTGGTTCGGAATCTTTTAACTACAACATTACTACTGTAAAAGCGCGTGATCAATTTTGGGAAGGGTGCGACCTGATTACCCGTGCCTGGACAGACGACGGGCCGTTCGAACATGACGGTGAAAACTATCCACTGCGCTACGTAAACATTTGGCCTAAACCGCGCCAAAAGCCACATCCGCCAGTGTGGATTCCTGGTTCGCTCAGCATCGAAACCATGGAGGAATGTGCGAAGCGGGGCTTCAACTATTTCCTCTCATCACGGGTACACGGATCTGCAACCAAAGCAGCTGCAACTCGCTTCGCCCAGATCGTTTCAGATGCTGGCGAAAGCTATCACCCGTTTCGCATGGGTGTTCTATTGTCAGTCTACGTAGCGGAAACCGACGAGCAAGCACGTGAAGAGGCAACAGAAGGCGTTTGGTATTTTTTGCGAAACTGTCTAAAAGGTCATCTGCGACGTGAGGGACGTACACAAACATTTGGCCCCGGCATACCATCGCAAAGCGTACGATCATGGGAGAATTATTTAAAAAATTCAGAACCGGGAAGAGACTTACTCGGCGATGCTAAGGATTGGGAAACTCTGGATGCTGGTGGATCGATCATTGCTGGGAGCCCGGAGACTGTTCGCCGTCGTCTCATGGAACTAATTGAACTCGCAGGTGTAGGTAATTTTCTGATCCAGTTCCATTTTGGCAATATGAAGCCAGAGCTTGCCCGAAAAAGCATGAAGCTGTTCGCCACCAAAGTATTGCCACATCTGCGTGATGAATCTGCTGATTTATTTGCGAAAGACTATCCCGCCCTCCCGGAACAAATGGAGAGCCCCCGATGACCGAACGGACTATCGAAGTTCGCGGACATACGGTTTCACTATATGAAAGTGGAAATGGGGATAACCTCTTGTATCTCCACGGCTTTGCAGACCTTCACAGCGTCTCAACAGTCCCCATGCCGTTTCATCAACAATTAGCGGAGGAATATTCCTTAATCGCGCCGGCACACCCCGCTGTCGCGGGCTCCGACGAGCGTAAAGATGTAAATACGATCGACGACTTTGTTTTTCACTATGTCGAATTGCTTGATATTCTCGCGCTCGACAAATTTCATCTGGTCGGTAATTGCGTAGGCGGATGGCTAGCTGCTGAATTTGCCGTGCGGTATCCGGAAAAACTCCGCTCTCTAACCTTAATCAGCGCTCCAGGCCTATTCGTCAAAGGCCATTCCATATCCGATTTATTTTGGGTGGCTCAACCCGAGGACGGCGTTTATTACAATGATCTACGGACGATCCTTTTTTCGGATCCCAAAAGTGCGATCGGTAACGCCCTATACCCGGATGGGCGTGGCGACCTAGACCAGGAACTTCTGCGTTTTAAAATGTTCCGTTTTGCATCGCGGATCGGGTTTTCTCCTCCTTATTTTCATAACCGACGGCTGATCGACCGTTTGTCGCGGTATCAAGGACCGGCGCTAATCCTGCAAGGTGAAGACAACCGATTTGT
>CAYZMI010000004.1:32098-52899 GCA_964479475.1 uncultured Rhodospirillaceae bacterium
GGAACAATATCGTCAGGCTTCTCTACACGGCGCGATGCCAAGCCAAGACCTTCAGCCACCATTGCGTAGTTTCCTCCCACCGTCAGCGTTCCATATTTTTTGGTAGACGTAATCAAGACGTCTCGCTCTGCAGCCATGACGTTGTTATTGAATACGACGGTTAGCGTGCCTATACCGTTACGTGCAGCCGTTTCAATGTCCATACCTGTCATACCTATGGCGGCATCACCCATGATGTTAATGCATAGCTTGTCGGGTGAAGCCAATTTCGCACCCATATTCAAGCCTAAACCGTATCCAAGTTGGGTGGACTTACCCCACCCCATATATGAGCCTGCGATAGTGGTTTCCCAAAAAGGGATAGTCTGCTCGCGGGGGCTACCCGAGTCATGAGTAACAATGGTGTTATCACGGTCGAGTGTATGTTTGAGCTCCCTCAAAACCCGATATTGGTTGAGCGGCACCTCGTCTGATTCAAGCTGCGGCGCCCAGTCAGCCAGCCACGAGGCCTTTATCGATGCAATTTCACCTTTAAGTGAATCTGACGAAACTACGTTATCTCCAGATCGCTGACGCTTAATCTCATCAATTAACGCTTCGAGAACCAACTTGGCATCGCCAAGTACCGCATGATCTGAACGAAAATCCTTATTGATGTCGGAAACTTCGTTTGTGGAATGAAGAATTTTCTTATCAGATGGCATAGCCGGGTTAAAATTGGACCGGGTGAGACTTGAACCCACTGCAAATACTATGTCGGCTCTCGCCATAAATTCACTTACCATCCGGGGCCGAGATCGGGTACTTGCCCCAAGTGCTAATGGATGTGTTTCGGCAATGGCGCTCTTGCCTGGATTGGTGGTCATTACCGGCGCTGGTAGTAGTTCAGCAAACTCAGCTAATACGCCTGAGGCTTGGGCGTAGTGGATACCCTGCCCAGCCCAAATAATAGGGTTACTTGCAGCCAACAAAAGCCGGGCGGCTTCGGTAATTGCACTAGTCTCGGGCGCTGCCCGGGTGATTTTTACAGACTCGTAGTCGACATCTCCCTCATATTCCTGGTCAAACACATTTACCGGAATCTCAATCAACACCGGGCCACTCTTGCCACTACGCATTAAATGATAGGCACGTCGCATCAATCCAGGAATTTCTTGGACATCGTGCGCAAGCGCCGACCATTTCGTCACGGGTGCGAAAACTTCAGCCGCACGGAAGGTGGGCTGTTTATATTGTTGTCCAAGAGGAAAACCCGCCGGCAATACCAATAACGGTACATTCTCAGAAAAGGCTTGGGCGACACCAGGGAATGCATTTTCGATGCCTGGGCCTTGCTGGGCGGCAAAAACCCCAATCTGGCGGCCGCGCCGCATGCGGCTGAACCCATCGGCCATCCCAACACCGACCCGCTCTTGGCGGCATAGGATGGGACGAATATCGAGCTTAGAGCATTCTTCGATGAGCGGATTGCGAGGGTAGCAAGCAAGAAATTCTGTACCTTCGCGTTTCAAAATTTCAGCAACAATTTCGGCCCCGTTCATTTCTCTATCCTTAATGTTTATCTATCACTCCGCCCAATAGCGTAGTTTGCTTTTCTTTTAGGCGCCGTCATTTGGTTAAAATGGAAGGTTTCTGGTTGGGTCAGCTGACACGCTATCTCGCTCTCGAACGACTGGCCGTGTGGCAAGGAGAAACGAGTTGATCGGACCCGATAACATCTAGAATCCAACCCTGGCGGCTCTTTGCCTTCAGAAAAATCCTGTAAACTTTGAAGAAGCAACTTACGGATTTGAATAATGGCTGTATCACTAACACCTAAATGCTCTTTTGTACGGTCCGCTATAGTGCCCATAGATTCCTGAATAGCGGAATCCTGAACACCCAAACCTCGCATTCCGGTATATGATTCGCCGCTCGCTTGGAGTTCGCGATCTATCAAATAGTCGTTGTTCTTATTCTGAACGGCCCGATCAGTACCGGGGATATTCTCAGTATGAATACCATTATAATCCGTCGTACGCCGGAGATCGTCTTCGCTGAGCGGATGATCGACCCAGTAATCGGCGCTATAGAGCATGGTGTTATCGTCGTCGATGGGAACCCAGACATGGGCTGCTTCCGGACTAGTGGCGAATACCTTATGAAACGGCATAAACATAAGGTTTGCTGCCCACAGCGTCTCACCCTTTTTTACCTCTCTCCCTGTACCAAAGATGTACCCGCCCTCGACTGGAACATACGGATATTCGGATGGAACAGTCCGGCGACTTTGTTCCGCAGTTCCGGTATGTAAAAATGCAAGGTGACCCGTATCGAAGCCTCCCTCCAGAGCCTGTAGCCAATTACTCTCCTGAATACGCCGCGTCACATACAGATGATCGTCGGGAATTTGCGTCCAGATTAAATCGGGGAACTCCGGTTTTTTGTCACGCGGGCCCAAATATGTCCAAATCATACCGCCCCGCTCAACTACAGGGTAGGAATTGATCCTTACCTTACGGTGCAATGTGCTGCCCGGCGGCTCACTAGGCAAATCGACACAATTGCCGTCGACGTCAAATTTCCAGCCGTGATAAACGCACCGTAAACCGCATTCTTCATTGCGACCATAATAGAGACTTGCCGTTCGGTGAGGACATTGCTCGTCCAATACACCAACCCGGCCATTTGTATCTCGAAATGCCACCAACCGCTCGCCCATTAACTTTACGCGCACAGGAGGGCTGTCGGGCTGAGCGATTTGTTTGGATAGCACCGCAGGTATCCAGTAACGGCGCATAAGTTCACCCATGGGTGTCCCAGCGCCAGTCCGAGTTAACAGTTCATTGTCTTCGCGTGACAGCATCGAATTACTCCGACCCTGGAAAAATCAATTCATTTCCTATCCCGCCGGGGTCAATATCGCGTCCCCATCTGCTGGCAGGTTGCCAGTCTGCAGAAACTCCAAAATTTTCTCGATGCATTCCATCGGCTGTTCGAGGATAGGGCTGTGGCCAGCTTCCCCCACTACCTGCAACGACGCTTGCGGAATTTTTTCAACATAAGCTTTCCCATTGGCTATGGGGATAAGACGATCCTGGCCACCCCACACAACGAGGCTCGGACAAGCAATGCGATGCAACCGTCTCGCTAGTTTATTATTGTGCAAATATGGAGGTTCCCAGCCCACTCGACCTGCAAGGGTCAAACTCTTATATCGGCGGACCTCGTCGGGAACATTAGTCCGGCCGTCAGGTATGTTTTGATGAGCAATATTTGAATCCGCATCGGCAAATAGCAGTTCGCGCAACTCCTGCATGATACCCCCGTCTCGGTGCTGGGCGTACATGAATAAATCACCAATTAGTTCGCCAGGCATTTGCAATCCCGCAGAGTCAATAAGCGCCAAGCGCCCAATACGTTCAGGATTTCGTACTGCCATTTCTGCAGCAATCCAACCACCGAGACAAAATCCCACGACAGTAGCCTGCTCAATATCAAGTGCGTCCAACAGGTCGAAATAGTGAAATGCTAAATCTTCTATTTCTGTTACGTCAGAAATTCCTGTTGACTCTCCGCACCCGGGATGAGCCGGGATCGTTAATGAGAAATTCTCAGCTAGCGCCTCATGAAAGGGAAACGGCTCGCCTTGCAGCGTGTGAACGTCCCAAATCCCATGAAGGTATAAGACTGGCGGTCCGCTTCCCATTTGACCGACTTCGACTGTATTTTCGCCAACCTGAACCGTTGTTCTTTCCATCTTCATACCCCCTTGCTTGATTAGGCCGGCACGTTATCGACGATTTCAACAGGGAACCGCTCGCCAAAAAGTTTTTCTGAATCTGCTTGCAGGCGCGGAAGTACCGTCTCGGCAAAGATACGCTGACTCTTTTGGGTAAGCTCGTAGGACAAGTTTCCGATATGAAATTGGATTAGGAGATTGCCGATATTAGCCTCGGTAACAAATTCCCAAAGTTGTTCGTAAACCGTATCGGGACTACCAACAAAAATAGAACCCATTTCATCGATATCGTTCCAGTCCTCGGCATCGCCCAACAATTTGGCATCGACAACGGAATTTTCCAAATACATCTGCCAACTCTGTGGGGATAACCCGCCGGGCGCCATCGTAAGCCGACGTCCAGCACGCCGCTGATGGCCCTTAAGGCAATAGCGGGTAAAATAGAAAATCGCTTCTTCACTCTCTTTGCGGGCAATTTCATCAGTCTCTGCTACGTAGACGCTGAACAGCAAACCCATTTGTTTTGGATGAAATTTTTTACCCACTTCTTCGACAATTTCGCTGAACCGTGTCGCCGTCCGCGCCGCACCACGCATCTTCCCGCGGGTAGATAAAAAATAGCAAAACTCACGCCGGGCAACTTCGTACATGGTCTCGGTGCTATTCGACCCCGGTATCCAGATAGGAGGATGTGGCTTTTGCAATGGCAACGGCCAGGGATTTACATAACGCATGGAATAATGCTTGCCCTCGTAGGTGGTTGGACCAGGTTGTGTCCAAGACTGAACAATCAAATCAACACCTTCCCAAAAGCGTTCGCGCGCCAGCGGCATAGAATAAGAATAGCTATATGCCTCATGACCGCCGCCTGGGGCGAAGCCGGCCACCACGCGGCCATTCGACATACAATCGAGCATTGCATATTCCTCGGCGACACGAAGCGGACGAAGGTGCAGTGGTATTAAATTACCTAAGACGACGATTTTGCCATTTTTGGTGGTCTGAGTTAGTGCGGCAGCCAACAAGTTAGGCGACGGCATTAGCCCGTAAATATTCTGATGATGCTCGTTGAGGACCACACCATCAAAACCAAGTTCATCGGCATAGGACAATTCATCAAGGTATTCCTGATAGAGCCCCCGGGCTTTTTCGCCATCGAACAAACTATTGGGGATGGTAATCCATCCACTCTCGTAGTTTTCCTCGAAGCTATCATCGAGATAGGGCCAAGGCATGAAATGCCAGGAAAATATATTTGCACGATTAGCGGTTGCTGTATTGACACCTGTATCCATCGATGAAGCGTCCTCTGATTATGCAGTGTTTGGTTTGCCGATCGGAGAGAATTATTATTGATCCTTATTATATCGATGCGAATTCCCTAAACAAGCCAACCTAAATTAGAAGGCCTTGATTTGAAATCCAGTTTCGCGATGCGTTAGAGTCAAATGATAATGGAAAACTAAGGGGATATAAGAATGGAGGGATATTGGGCAGCGGCCTGGACCGCATCAGCACAAGGACCTTTTCCACACGGGCGAGAAACAGCACAACCGGACCTTTCAGCTGTTTTCCCGGACCCGGGCACAGGCGCATTTGACCAATCGTTCCGAATGGTTGTTAGACCAGATATTTGGGGCCGCCAATTGCGCATCCGATTGTCCAATGCACACGGCAAAAGTTCTATCGCATTCGATGGTATTTTTGTCGGATTGCACGTGATGAGTGGCAATATACTGCCAGGGACAAATTGCTCCATAACATTCGACGCGCAGCAAAGCGTCAGTGTCGAGCCAGGTGAAGAACGGCTCAGCGATCCGGTGCAGCTTGACTTCCTAGAAGAACCCGAAAACCCGTTGTTAATAGGTCGCACACTTGCAATTAGTTTTCACGTGGTTGGCACGAGTGGACCCGTCACCTATCACGCAAAAGCATTGCAAACATCATACCTATCCGAACGCGGGGCTGGTTCTTGTGGGCAAATTGAAAACGAAACCCCATTCCCCTTTTCCACAACAAGCTGGTTCTTCTTAGACGCGGTTGACATGAAGGTCGATCAAAAACCATTTGTCGTCGTTGCCTTTGGTGATTCCATTTCCGATGGCTCGGGCTCAACCATCAATGGGTACGACCGATGGCCCGACGTTCTAGCCCGCCGACTGAATGCAAAATACGGTAATCGTATCTCGGTGGTTAATCAGGGTATTGGTGGCAATCAGATTATTGGACCGCCTCATAGTACCCCACCGGAAGAAAGACTGGGTGGTATTTCGGCTCTATCCCGACTGGAGCGCGACGTAATTGCTATGGCCGGCATCACCACCGTGATTTGGCTCGAAGGCATCAATGATCTGGGGCATGCCGCAGCGACGGCTAGTAACATCATCGACGGACTGACCGAAGGTGTAACCCGCCTACGAAAGGCGTTGCCGGATATACGAATTGTCGTTGCCACACTTACACCTGCTCTTAATGCAACGACGGGTGGGCACGGAACGCCAGAGGTTGACGCACATCGTCGTACATACAATGACTTCATCCGCAACGCTGATCTGTTCGATGCAGTGATTGATTTCGACGCAGTGACTGTCGACAAGAGTTCAGGAGAATTGCAGCCTGCCATGCGACCGGGTTCGTCGATTGGAGGTATCGGCGACGGGCTGCATCCCAACCGAATTGGATATCAAATCATGGGTCACGCCATCGATCTGGACATGATTGTGGAGGATAAATAGTCGCGCATAACACCATTGGGGGTCGTTTCTTTCGTAACCAAATTAGCTAAATTAGGAGAGGCTGCAATGCCAGATACCACCGGCGATATTGATTTTGACAAGTTCCGCCTTCGGTGTTTCGTCCAAACTCTTATCGAGATGGGCGAAGTTGACATCCATGAGAATCCTGTAGCTTTCTCAGACGTTGCAAAAATAATCGAATCTTCACCACGCGCCTCGCTGTTCAAAAATGCGGGCCCGGAACGGTGTGAAATCGTGGGCGCCGTGTCTGGAAGCCGTACTCGCTTGGGTGCCGCGTTTGGCGTAGAGCCGCGAAACGTATCCAAAGAATATACTAAGCGGATGGAACAACCGCAGCCAGTTGTTGAAGTGACTTCAGTCGAAGCACCGGTACACGCGAAAATCTTTACCGAAGAAGATATCGATCTGACCAAGTTACCATTCCATTTACAGCACGAATTTGATGGGGGCGCTTATATTACATCGGGCATTGATTACACGATCGACCCCGCCACCAAAAAGCCGAATACTGGATGCCGACGGCTGATGCTTCGTAGTAAAAAAACTATGCAGGCCAACCTCACCCAACCGTCTGACCTGCGGAATATTTATATGGCTTGCGTTGAACGTGGTGAAAAGCTGCCAGTCAGTTATGTCTGCGGGTCTCATCCGCTGGATTTTATTGCTGCAGGCTTAAGACTACCAACCAACGAGTTCGGTCTTGTGGCATCACTGAGGGGCGAGCCAATCCCAATGGTTCGCGGTGTTAGCAACGATATGCCGGTTCCCGCAGATGCTGAGGTTGTAATAGAGGGCTATTTTGACGAATTGGGCTATCGGGAAATAGAGGGGCCGTATGGGGAATTCAATGGATTCTATGGTGCACCACACATCGATCCAGTGTTCCACGTCACCGCCATCACGATGCGGGAGGATGCACTACATCAGACCATGCTACACAGCGGGCGGCATTTAAGCCGCACAGATTCCGGTAATCTCGGTTCCATCAATTCAGAAGTCGCTGTGAGACGGGCACTTGCGGGTATTCATATAGAGCCTACCGCGGTGCGCTGCATGCCGAGCACTAACGGTCGTCAGCATGTCCGCGTATCAATCCCTCGCACGGGTGCCGGTCACGCCCGGCGGGTGATCGCGGCACTGTTCGCTATCCCCTATATCAAGCACGTATTTGTTACGGACGACGATGTCGATGTATTTTCCGACGAAGACGTGGAATGGGCTATGGCTACTCGCTTCCATGCAGAACGCGACATGATCGTAGAAAGTGGTTTTCCAGCATTTTATATGGAGCCACTTCCCGATGAGGGCGGCACGGTAACCAAGGCAGGCTTCGATTTCACGGAGCCCTACGGTCGGGAAGACAAGATTGACAACTGGATTGCTATCGCTCCCACATTGGTGCCGGCACCGCGATTTCAGAATGTACAACAGGCGCTTGAATCGGGTCCTTTATTTTTTTCCCAAATTATGGAAGCCATGGGTAGCGACGACGGCCGGGAAATTTCAATCGAACTGCATGCACTTCGTGAAAGAGGTATCCTCGACCGTCTCCATAACGGTGAGTGGACACTGAAAGGCAACAAATAAATAATCGACCATAAATAGGCCTGCCGTTTTGAGTTCATGATTTATCGTGTTTAGTTTCTCTTTTTCTCCCGCATTTTTAGATACAACATGGATTGCTGTCAGGCTGACAATTTTCGGTTTGCGTTGACCGTCTTGTGGGCACCGTCAAATGCCGGCGCGATATCGCGCATGAAACAGTCCATTTGGTCACGCACAACTGCATCCGCCTTCATGCCGTAGTTAAAATATAGGATAACCTCCTCAACCCCCATCGCCTCAACTGCTTTGAGGCGATCTGTAATCTCCTGTGGTGACCCAAGTAAAATTGCGTTTTCATCAAAATCATGAATCGTGGGATCGGCCAATTTTTTTCCAATCTCAGCAAAATATTGCATGGTTGGAGGAAGTTTTCGGCCACCACCCTGACTAGTTTTTTTACGCATTCCCGCCATGGAAAAATAATTAACCAGCCGTTGTCGTGCTTCGTCACGGTCGGCCTGACTGTTACCAATGTGAATGAAATAACTGCACTTTATGCGTCCAGGTTCCTTTGACTTTTGATCACAAATTTCCTGGTAAACATCGATGGCTTTGTCGAGACCTCCAAAAATCATCGATGAGGCAAAAGGCGCGAGTAGTAGGTTCCAACCGCACTCTACTGCGATATTCATGGAGTACTTAGAGAACGATCCCATGAATGGAATAAAAGGCTGTTGTAACGGCTTAGGATGTACATCTAGTTCTTCCGCTTGATAAAATTGACCATAAAAATTGAATGGCTCTGTTTCGGTCCAACAGCGTATCAACAGATCAACACCCTCGTTAAATAATTCCGCACCCGATTGGAAGTCAGCACCGAACGGACTAAATTCGTGAGAGTCATAGCCGCGCCCCGTAGCAAAATCCACGCGCCCGCCAGAAAGCTGGTCTAGCATCGCCCACTCTTCGGCGACGTGGATCGGATGGTGAACTGGCAAAACGACAACAGCAGGCCCGAGTCTCACACGACTGGTAGAGCCCGCCACGTTGGCGAGAAATACCGCCGGCACCGACAGGCAGCCACGGCGGTTAAAATGATGCTCACCGACCCAAACCGAATGCATGCCAATTTCCTCAGCATACAGGGCCTGATTTAACATTTCGTCGATAAACGCGGCTGTATCGCGCTGATTATCTGGATAACGATTATCGCTAAGCGTAAAGTAGCCAAATTCCATGGTAGTACTCCCAGTTATAGAGATGCGCCGATCCCGGCAAACATATCGACTGAAATAGCAAACCTTGGCGCAGAAACGCCTCTGTCTCCCTATCATATCCCGAGCAGATTGGCGGGTGAAGAAACCCCCTTAATCTTTTTAGCTTAGGATTAAACCTCATCCCCCCGCGGCATGATGATTTCCACTCGCTTGCCATCGCTATCTTCGTTCATGTCCCTACACCGACCTCAATGGTCCCACAATGCCCCGCCGGGCAAGCCCATCGATCATCGAAGGTTGCAGTAGCATTTTGCCTACAAACGCGGCATCGGCGTCCTTTCGACACTATTCATTGAATAGCGTTTGGCGGGAACGTTTTGGTCAGTAATGGGATAAGCCATAGTTGACTCAACCGGTCCCCCGCCCACTACAGCAACACGGTCTTGGTTTCGAAAATTAGCTTACAGTCGGCGGTAATTCGTCCCACTGCTTAAGATGTTCCATACGATAGGTGTCTGAAGTGCAGCCCCACCGCAATTTGCACATCTCCTCTGCAACAATTTCTGCCCGTTCTTCTAATGCTGGCGTATCCAGATATTTCGCGGCAAGTTGTAATTGGCGACTGGAATGTTCTTCGTCCGCCATTTCATGCTCTGCAAAAAATATTGCAGCTCTGTCAGTCCGCTTTATACCGTAATGCGTCTCAAGGGCTGGTAAAACGATTTCTGCATTAAACGCCGGCATTTGACCTTCTTGCGTATATTGCATCGCAAGCACAACACCCACCGGTTCTTCTCTGGCAACATTGAGATAGTAAAGAGACCGGCCATACCATCCAGGTGTCATGGTAACGTTAAGCACCTCGTCCTTGGTCAACCCGGCGATATCGCAAAAATCATATATCATTTGCATATGATCATGCGCGCCATGATCCGTGTGGCCGCCGATCAAACCTTCTTCTTCTGCCATGTTTTCGGCAAGCATTTTTCGGACGTCGGCAGCACCGCGGGCATAAAGATGGCCAAATGCTTGCAGCCCATAACGTACATATTTGGCGTGCTGAGCCATATACACAGCCAGAACGCGTAAATCCAGTTCTCCCTTCGCAAGCGATTTGCTGAGCGGGTGTTGCTTGAAATGCCACTTATCCCGAATGGCAATAATGCGATCGGTTATACCAGCGCTTGTTGCCTCTATCGCGGATGCCATAGGTGTCCTCCCATTAAGTAGAAATAAATAAATTTCTGCATATTGAGTTTATGAGATTGCCGAATGGCAAACAAGAAACCGCTACTTAGACCGAACCGGCGGCCCAGCGAAGGGTATCGCGAAATCGCCAATCGAAGCCATGTCTACTTCAACCATGACAGGGCCTATCGTTCCGATAGCAGCGGTAAATATATCATGCGATTGCGATACCTCGTTTAAAGCCAAATAAGGCATACCAAATGATGCACACATATTGGAAAAATTAGGCGTGAAAATGTCCGTGTAGCCTCGCCTGCCTTCATATTGCGCATCCTGAATATTTCGGATAACTCCGTATCCTTGATCATTCATAACGATGATCAAGAGATTGGTTGCTTCTTGTACTGCCGTCGCTAATTCCCCCATACATAGCTGCAATCCACCGTCGCCTGTAAGGCAAAGGGTCTTTCTGTCAGGTGCTGCGAGGGCCGCACCAATGGCTAGGGGCACGCCTTGGCCGATACCACCGCCTGTGGGATGAACTCCATCTCGCGGACTTTTGAGCATCATCAACCGGTTACCCCAGATACTGTTTGATAAGGTAATGTCACGCACCCAAATGAAATTGTCACCCGCGGCTTGAATGAGACCATCTAAAACCGTTTCATAAGGACCTAAAGTTTTGCGAAGGTTAATCTCACCAGCTTGGCGGACAGTAGACAAATCATTGGCAAAATTTGGGTCAACGAACAAATTGTCGGTCAATCTATCTACGAGACCATCAAGCGCTAGTTCTGCGTCGCCACAAATGAACAAATCACATAAGTAGTTACGACATTCCGCATCCTCATCTACATCAATATGGTATAATGGTTTTGGTAGTTTAAGTCGGTAACCGAGTGTTTCGTTGCCCCGCAAGTGCGAACCTACAACTAACATCGCATCGCAGGTTTGATAAAACTCTTCGCTTGAGGGTACCGAGTTGAAGCTACCTAAAACCATCGGATGGTTCTCAGCCAAAATGCCTCGCCCCTGTGTCGAGGTCACGACACCGAAGCCCATGTCTGCCAACCGTGCCACAGCGCGGGTGGCATGGCGAGCACCACCGCCGAGCCATAAAATCGGTCGTTGTGCTTTGCCTAAACGACGGGCAAGTTCATCGAGCAATTCTGCAGAAGGAGTCGGGGTTTGTAACTTTTTAAAATTCGGTTCCTCGTGAGCGATCATTAATTTTTGGATGTCGATGGGTATTTCTACGCTCACAGGACCGGCTGGTGGCGTGCGTGCAATGTCAATGGCGGTAGTAACCATGTCCAAAGCACTTTCTGCGTTTTCAACTCTGAATGCCCTTTTAGAAACAGAACGTAACATCCCGAGTTGATCGCGCGCTTCATGGATAAATGCACTTCCTTTATCCAGGTACTGCGTATCGATTTGGCCAGTCAGATGAAGGAGTGGTGTTCCAGCTGTCTGTGCTTCGACAAGCGCTCCACACGCGTTTCCAGCTCCAGTACCAGTACTGGTAATAGCAACGCCGACACCTCCGGTAACACGCGCGTTAGCATCTGCCATATTAGTAGCGCCGGCTTCTCCGCGAGCAGGCACAAAGCGCTGTTTATTACGCCGCAAAATGGCATCGAGAAACGGCATATTATGGATGGAAATAACACCAAAGATAGTTTCTACCCCCGCCGCCTCAAGCAGACGTATAACGCCCTCGCCAACGGTTATGTTTTCAGACATGGCGAGAAAGACCACCCGATATGTCCAACGTCGTGCCAGTGATGTAGGACGACAGGGGCGACGCTAAGAAAAATATCGCCTTGGCCGCTTCGTGGGGTTTACCAAGCCGGCCCAAGGGAATGCTTTTAGTCTTAGCTAGTTCTCGTGTCCAATCCTCCCAGGTCTGCCCACCCTTAGCTTGTTCTTCGAAACGGCGGCGCCATTGCTCGGATTCCACAAGGCCCATTAAAATCGAATTAACGCGAATGCCTTTAGGCGCAAATTCAGCAGCCATCGAAGAATTGAGATTGAGGACTGCGGCACGAGCAGAAGAAGTTGCCACCATGTGAGGTTCCGGCTGACGTGCAAGCAACGCATTGCTGATGACAATCGACGCGTGGCCGGATTTTTCGAGCAAGGGTAAAAACGCGCGCGTGGGATAAATGATTGAAAACAGTTTAAGCTCAATTTCTTCGCGCCAAGCTTCATCATCCGTACTCGCAAATGTAGATATACGCCCTCTACCGGCATTGTTGATCAGAATATCTAATCCCCCAAAAACATCCTTTAAAGCGAGGGCAAATTCTTCGACCTCGTTTTTTTCAAGGACATCGCATTGGAGGGTGATGAGACGATCTTCATTTGCACCAAGATCGTCTCTAGCTCCCGAAAGCCTCTCTCGGTCGCGACCGCAAATAGCTACCTGTGCCCCCTCACTTAAAAATAAACGCGCAGTTTCAAGCCCGACGCCCGAACTGCCACCGGTGATGGCGACCTTAAGACCGCTTACGTTCGCATCCATGAAACTAGTCCGACTTTCCTAATCTGCCAGCGAATTTTCAAATTCTACGATATGTCGCGTAAACTCATTCGGCGCATCGATATAACTAGCATGTGCAGCCCTTTTGATCAGATGGAAGGGCCGCGTCCCAGGGAAAGCATCAGCAACTTCGCGGCACCTTTCGGGTGGCGTGATTTTGTCTTCATCGCCACAAAGGACAATGGCGGGACCATCATATGCCATGACATCAGTGCACAAATCACCTCCAGCCAACAATTTTGCCGCAGAAGTCAAACCATCCAAGTTGAGCCGAGCCATATTCCATCTGACAAGTGATAGATTTTCTTCAGATGAATTGGCTACCAAAAGGTTTGCCGCTTTCTTCTGCGCATATTCATTCGGCCCCAATTCAGCAAAAGGTTTAATCCGAGAATTCAGGCGTTTGGCACGTTCTTTAGGTGCCAACCGAGCATGGCCAGCCGCCGGATTACCAAGAATAAGTCCACGAATTCGTTGGGGATGTTGTACTGCGTAATGACCGGCGATCAGTGCCCCAAGTGAGTGGCCAACAAGAACAAAGGTTTTAAGTCCTATTGCGTTCACGAGCGCTGTTAGCCGTGCGGTGTAATCTTCAGCGCTTGGTTCGTCGATGTCTAAGTGGGTGCTGTCACTATATCCTGGCGCATCCCAGGCTAAAACTGTGTACGATGCAGCCAAACTTTCAAGCTGATACGCCCAAGACCCAGAGCCCGAGCCAATCCCATGTAGTAAGACGATGACGGGGCCGGCACCACCTTTGCGCACTGATATTTCACCACCTTGAGTTTGAATGACCTCTAGTGGAAAACTTTCCAGAGCGGAGCGCCAATCTCGTGCAGAAACTCCATTTATGCTCATATGGCTAGCGCTTGAGCGAAACTAATGGGTGGTTGGGTGGATAAGTAGGTAGCTTAGGTTTAGATGTACCCAACATTACACACATCAGCGCCTCTTCCTGGCCAATGTTTTCTAGCCCGCGATAAATTCCCGGTGGGACAGATACTACATCTCGTTCATTTAGAATTGTTTCGGCGGTTTCGCCATTGTGTTCCAAAAACAATCTAATACGGCCACGCAACATAAAGAATACCTCCTCAACATCGTCGTGAACGTGGGATGGCCCTTCACACCCAGCAGGCAAAACCATAGTAGAAAATGTAAAATTTTCGGATGGTATAACATTACCGTCCGATTTTGCACCGGCAGCACCTAAACCGATATAGCGCATCTGGGAACGGCGATATTTGGGGTCGTAATCGGCTTGAAACTTTAACGCATCCCAGTCGTAGGTCCGTTCTTCAAATCGGGCAACTCGAGAATTTTCAAGCCAGTCTGAAAGGGATACTCCATCGGGTTTACGCCATGTTTCAAAGGCCGGCGCATCTTTGTCTACCTCAGATAATTTTGCAGCTTCAGCCATATTTTTTTCTCCTCAGTTAAAGACAAACCCACCATTGACCGGTAAAATTTGTCCGGTCACAAAGTCTGCCGCGTCTGACAGTAGAAACAGCACCGTACCAACAACATCTTCGGGCATTTGCGGCCGCGACATGGCGCGCCCATCGACATATTGCTGTTTTCTCTGTTGCGGCACATATTCCGTAGCCTCCACCAAAACAAGCCCTGGCGCTACAGCATTGACGGCGATACCGTCATCACCTAGTTCGCGTGCCATAGACCGCGTCATGGAAATCACCGCGCCCTTTGATGCCACGTAATGCATAAGACGAGGCGCACCCCAAAGGGCTGTATCGGACGCCAAATTGACAATCTTACCGTTTCCAGCATCGCGTAATGCCGGCAAGCAGGCACGCGACATTAACCAGGTGCCACGAGAATTGACTGCCATCACTTTATCCCATACGTCGATCTCAATTTCTTCCATGGTTTTGCCGCCGATACCTGTGGCGATAGCGGCGTTGTTAACCAGCCCATCCATGCCTTCGAGTTTGTGAAGGGCATCTTTTACGCATACCTCAATCTTACTTGGATCGGCTAAATCCAAATAACAAAATTCGACGTTTCCTCCATTGTCCTGCAATCGTTTAGCTGTCGCATAACCTTCATCTTCCAAAATATCGGCGATGATAGTGCGGGCACCCGCAGAACTAATAGCCTCAGCAAAAGCAGCGCCAAGACCGCGTGCGGCACCCGTGACCAACACGCGCTTTCCGTCGAGATGCACTGGCGAAACCTCTGCCACACTCAGCCTTCAGATGTAAGTTGGTTTTCTGCAATTTTCTCCATCCGTCGGCGAACCTGACTAAGACCGACATCGTGCTGGTATAAATATTCCTGATTACGGGCAGCGGGCGACATGTTTTCAAGCAATAGACGGTCCTGCTCAAGCACCTCCCAATGCAAGCCCTCTAGCCGGTTGCGGTAAAGGAAACGCCAAACACTGCGCTGCCATCCTCCGACTTCGCGTACTCGCCAGAAGAACACCATACTATTATTTTCATCGAGAGGGGTCACAAACCCAACGATTGTAAAGGGCCCACCCGGACCAAATTTTTTCTGGTAAGGAATTGCGAGGCGCATCCAGAGGCAATTTCCTTCTCCCCACTCAACCCAATCGAAATTAACTCCCGACTGATCGATTTTCTCAAAAATGAAACCGGTGTCGGTCTTTCTCGTTTGCATAAGAGCCGTTTTTGCTCCGTCCGCCATGGAATGTGACTGTGCGTGGAGATAGGCCCCATGCATTGGATCCATAACATTGTCGATAGCATAACGGTAATTACACTTCCAATGGGATGTACAAAGCATGCGCGAGAATTTATCGGATGTCATTTCCTCGGGCATACGAAGAGGCGGTGGTTCTTTATTTTCTTCTCCGAAAAAAACAAATATTGCGTCATTGCATTCCGTAACCGGAAAAGATCTTACATTTCGCTCTTCGGCCATGGCGCAGTCATCAACAGCAGGCACCAATTTGACCCGACCATCCTTGCCCACCTGGACCCCGTGATACCAACAGGCTAGACGATCACCAAGATTCCAACCGAGCGATAGTCGCGCCCCACGGTGAGGACAGCGGTCTTCGATTGCGTGTGCTAACCCGTCTTTATCCCGCCACAGGACAATATTCTGTGCCAGCCGTGTCAATCCTAGTGGTGCATCATGTAACCCCCAGCTAGGTAAAACCGGATGCCACATATTTTTTAGGCCTGTGTCAACACGCTCGTTAATCTGATCTTGGGTTAGACTGACTTTGGCCATTCCCCCCTCCATGTACTCACAAATTCTAATTTTCGGCTTTTATCGGGGCCTAGATGGTTGAGTAATCTTTGCTCGGCAAATAGTGCAACACCCTGCGTTCCAACAAAACCACTGCGCCATAAAGTAAGATGCCAACGACAGTCAACATAATTATAGTGACAAACACCAGTGCGGTATTACCGGCTCCTTCGCCGAACACCAGCAAATAACCAAGACCAAGATTTCCCCCGACCATTTCCCCAACCACCACACCAATTACCGCCAATGTAGAACCGATGCGAAGACCGGAAAATAACGGGGGCAACGCATCGTGAAATTCAATCATACGAAAGATTTGCCACCGGCTGGCGCTAAACGTCCTTGCTAGATTTATCATGTCAGGGTCTACGGTACGGATTGCCCCTAAAACATTGACCATAATGGGGAAAAAAACAATTAAAACGGCCACTAGAATTTTGGGATAGAGTGTAAACCCGAACCACAAAACAAATAGCGGTGCGAATGCGACCTTAGGTGCTATTTGCAAAGCTAGAATATACGGCGAAAGGATAAACTCAGCTCTGACGGAAACGCCAAGAATATAGCCAATAAACATTCCCAGTAAGGAGCCAACCAAAAAACCGACGCCGGTTTCAAGAGCAGTAATTCCAGTGTGGAAGATCAAACGTTCCCGCTGAATGGCACGAATAAGTTCGTCCAAAACTGAGGATGCGGGAGGAATTATGTAAGGCGGAATATTAACGAATCCCGGGCCCCATTCCCAAACGACTAAGAAGAGTGCGAGCAACGCTAAGCTCGCACTCGTCCCCAACCGCACCGCACCAGTCCAATTAGACAAAACAGGCTTACCTATACCCTACTACTATTTGACGAACTGGTTCGTATAGAGCTGTTTCACGGGCAATTCCTTACGCACAATACCATGCTTGAAATAGAATTTTTGAAGCGCGGCAAGCCTGGCACCATCCATTTCACCGATCCGTTTTTGTCCCGCATAGACGTATTTATTGTACATCTTGAAGACGTTCTTAATGTAACCCAGTTTACCCTTCTGCTTAGCGACATGTTTCACATAAACTTTCGCCGCGGCGTCGGGATTGGTCATGATATCCTGCATTCCTTTTAGCGTTGCACGAACCAATTTCTTAATGAGTTGAGGCCGCTCTTTAATCACCTTATCGGACGCGAGAATCGCTTGTGCCATGCTCTTGAAATAATTTGTAGCCGGGAAAATTTTTATTTTTTTACCGGCGGCTTGAGCAATTCCTATCCAGTCAGGAACACCTGCCATCGCGTCCGCTTTTCCAGCAATAAAGAGCTTCCAAACACCTGCTGGTCCTGCTCCCTGTGCGTTGACATCATGTCGCGTCAGGCCGGCGCTGGCGAGCATACCCAACAAAGTGTAGTAAGTGGTATCTTGTAGCGACAGCGCTGTAATTGTCTTGCCTTTAAGATCGGCCGGACCATTAATGCCGCGATCGGCATGAGCAACGAGTTGAACCAGCGAACCACCACCGAGCAAGGCAACAGCCTTAACCGGAATACCGTTACCGCGCACGATCACGGGTGTATCGCCGATGCCACCACCGATAACAGCGTTCCCTGCACCAACTTGTTTCGCTACGTCGACACCACCACGTGCCCGCTGAAATTTTACATTGAGCCCCTCCGCTTTGTAATACCCTTTAGCTTGCGCTAACATCCAGGGTCCAAATGCTGGCAAGAACGCAGGTGCCGGTAGCAGATATGTTACATTTTCTGCAACACTGTCGTTAATGTTGGCAGCCCCAAAAACCAAAGTTAAAGCGGCGCAAGGTACTGTCACAAATTTTCTGAATTTTTTATCCAACATGAATTTCTCCCTTTTTAAAAATTTAGAACAAATTTCATAGCTAAATTTGCAAACTGGATCCCACATCCCCTACATGCAACAGGTCCATAAGGTGCGCGACGTAATCCGCAACATCCTTTTGGCAATCATGCAGCCGCCGCATTGGATTGGCACGATGAGGCAGTGCAACATCGATGATCTCCACGATAGTTCCAGGGCGATGACTCATCACATATACCCGGTCAGAAAGGGCAACAGATTCTGATAGATCATGGGTGATAAATAGTGCGGTCTTTTTCTGAGCAAGCAATGTTTCAGCAAAGTCTTGTTGAAGTATCATTTTCGTCTGAGCGTCAAGCGCTGAAAACGGCTCGTCGAGCAACAAAACTTTTGGATCAGCAGCAAGTGTACGAGCCAATGCCGCCCGTTGACGCATACCGCCTGAAAGTTGGTGCGGATAGTGATTTTCGAATCCGGTGAGACGACAAGTCTCCAAAAGCTCCATCGCACGCTGGTTTCTCTCACCTGTTGCAACACCCTGAATTTCCAATCCGAATTCCACATTGCGGCGAATGTTGCGCCAGGGAAGCAATAGATCTTTCTGTAGCATGAACCCCACATGAGCGTTAGGTGCATCCACTCTCTCCCCATCGACAAACACCTCGCCAGTGCTTGGTTGGTACAGTCCCGACCCCATGTTGAGCAATGTGCTTTTGCCACAGCCGCTTGGCCCTATTAGAGAAACGATTTCACCATCTCGCACCTCCAGGTCAACGTCCTCGACGGCAGTAATGGCGTCGCCACCCTCATTCGATGCCGGTTGACCTACAAACCGCTTACTTACCCTCCGATATTCTATACGCCTTTCAGCCACGGGGGACGCTATCAAAGTTTGTATTAGCCACCAAGACGCTCTAACTCTGTCTTGAAGTTTTCTTCTGTCCAAGGAGATCCGTCGGGAGAATATACCTCGAGTTTATTTAATCTAGCCACGAGGAGAGCAAGATCATCGATCCCTTCTTCAAAACAGGAGATTAAAGCATCACCTAACGAATTTTCATAACTCGTAGGTGGGTCCGCCCTAGTTTGCCAAGGAATGTTATCCACGTCATCGACATGCTGAATTCGGCCCTTCTTGGCATCCGAAAGCCGATGCATATCGAGAAAGGCTCTAAGAAGTGGATTGTGATCCAGCACCATTCCAATCACAATGCCTACCCACTATAAATTAGTGAGTAGGTCCCAGCATTTTGATTCATTTCACCAAAATCGATGGTAAAGGCTGACAAACTTGGCGTCAAACTCACCTATGATCAGGAGAAAACCACGATGGCGGAACCAAATTTAAGCAACACACTCTTAACCGAACTCAATAAACTAGCTGCTGCCTGCCGAATATTGGAAATGGAGGGCCATGGCGACATGACACTAGGCCATCTCTCGCTTCGTGATCCGGAGGGACGCGGCTTTTGGATGAAACGGAATGCTATCGGTTTGGGCGAAGTCGCGAACTCCCAAGATTTTGTGTTGGTTTCGTTTGACGGAGAACAAATAGCAGGGACTGGACGATGTCATTCGGAATGGCCAATCCATTCAGAAATATTATTAGCGCGTAACGACATTAATGTTGTAGCCCACACGCATCCATATAACACCTGCGTCTTTTCAGCGACCGACGGCGACCTGCGATCGGTAGCGCTAGAGGCAAGTTATTTTCAAATTCCCATCCCAATGTTTCAAGGCACAGGCGCACTGATCAAATCCGTAACCCTTGGTAAAGAGCTTGCAAAAACTCTCGGCCCGGCGCTTGCGGTTCTTATGAAAAATCACGGGGTAACATTTTGCGGTCCCACAATCGAAGCGGCAACCTGCGTGGGCATCTGGCTGGAGCGTGCCTGCAAGGCGCAACTTGATATAACTGCTTCGGGCATGAATTGGAGTTCTCCAGATGAAGTGGCTGAGCTGGAACGAAACAGTCAGATTTGGTCTGAGGTCCACATAGAACATAGCTGGGGCTATTACAGTCGCAAGCTCGCCACGCTCGAGGCCCCGCCAGGCCAACACAACCAATCAATCTTTGGAGGCCTTCTGTAGGAGAGCGCCTTGGACATAAGCGAAGTTCAATCTTTTTTAGCAACTAATCACCGCGGCATACTAGTTGCACGGAAACGCGATGGTTCTCCACAGATTACGCTCGTCACCCCAACCGTGGATGGAGAGGGTCGTGTAGTAATTTCCTCCCGTCGAAACACATACAAAGTTAAAAACATTATCCGCGAACCAAATGTTTCAATGCTCGTAATGGGAGAAGAGTTTCACGGATCTAAATATTTTCAGCTTGACGGCATCGCAGAGGTCATTGATTTACCGGACGCTCTTGACCTACTTCTGGATGCCTATAGACGAAGACTTGGTATGGCGTTTAACGAGGCCGAGTCTCGCAAGAAAATCTTCGATGATGATCGCGTAATCATTCGCGTCACAATCGAGCGCGTTGGCCCGCAAAATTGACAATGAATGGAACTAAACTCCCCTTACGATATCTATCAAGTTAAAGGCATCTTCAGGCAAAGTGTCACCACGCCAAGCAACATGGCTATCCGGTCGAACCAGGACTAGACGTTTCTCATATAATGTTTCTGCTTTGGGATTCTCCAAATCAACAACTTGTAAAGGAACCCCCCGGAGTTTAGCAGCAACTGTTAGCCGCTCAACCGGCAGTTCGGGAGCACTAAACCGGACCAACACAAATCCATCACCAAAAAGATCAAGCGTCGAC
>CAYZMI010000004.1:52999-63290 GCA_964479475.1 uncultured Rhodospirillaceae bacterium
GCCAATTTCCAGGCAAGATTCATAGCCTCGCAAATGCCTGTATGCATACCCGACCCACCAGTCGGTGACATTTCATGGGCGGCGTCACCGGCAATAAAAACGCGCCCACTGCGATAGGATCGCGCCAGAAAGTCACGGCGTTCCCACGGTGTTACATCTAAGATTTCATAGTCAAAATCGCACCCTGCGAGTTTGCGCATATACATATGCCCTGTCAGATCTGGACTAGGATCATTAAACACCGACAGTCGCCAAAGTTCTTTACCGTCAATAGCGATGGCTTCCGCCCAGCTCCCGTTGTCATCGAAAAACCGAAAAAATCGCGCCCATCCTTTATCATGCATGGCTGCAAAAGCTATCGAACGAAAAAATACATTAACGCTGGTTGCAATTTGCCCAAGCCCATCCAGGGGAATATTAAGTTGCTTCCTAACCACCCCGCCTGCCCCGTCGCAACCGATGAGATAATCTGCCTCAATAATGCATTCTTCGCCGGTCTCGATATCCTCCAACCTACCCCTGACACCGTTCACGTCCTGTTCAAACGATAAGAGCGGTGATTTGTGGCGGATAGTGATATGCCGGTCAGACTTTGCACGTCTCGCTAAAATGGGATCAAAATAGATCTGGGGACATGTAGCCGGACCCTCAGGCGAATAGTCCAGCTTTCCCTCTCTTTCTGCATAAGATGGCACCCGTAGCCGCGCTAACTCCTCGCCCACCATATTCGAGACATAGACGAAATCGCAGGGATGGGTCCGAGACCATACAGCGTATCGAACTTCGTCAGCAATTCCCCAGCGACGGCAAAATTCCATGCCACGGCTGCTCACGCTGCTCATTTTAGGCACACGCAAGATCCCGTCGCGCCGCTCAGCGACAATACAGTCGACCCCGCGTAGACCGAGTTCGATAGCTAGAGATAGCCCAACCGGCCCGGCACCTGCTATTAGTACCGAAGTAACACATTTTTCTGACATTGGTTAACTAGTCCCGAAATTCTTCCCGCAAGTAATCGAGGCGAGACAAAATCTCGCGGTCTGTAAGCTGAAATAACATCGCACCTTCACTGGATGCTCGATGACTAATCCAGTTTCCTCGAGGCAGGCTGAAAATATCATTCTTGCGCCAGCTCAAATTTGTCTGACCGATCTGTGTAGACCCTTCCCCGTCAACCACCAAGCACATCATGTTGGCGTTGGTTCGGTATTCCCGAGTATCGCTTGAACCCGGAGCCTGCATATAACAATCAAGCCCAGGCATCGCCGGACCACCTGTGAGCGGATTGGTATACCGTATGCGACGCGAGCCATCGGCAACCGCCGGCATGCTAGCCATTGCGTTGACTACCTTTACAAGCGGGTAACGAAATATGGGGGAATAAGGTTTGTCGTGTTCCATGACCTCGGGCGTAATGCCAGCTGTAACATATGCCTCCTCGGTTCTTGGCGCAGGCATGTCATTTGAAGGTCCGGGCTCAAACTCGTTAGTGCAAAGATGCCTTTGCAGCTGTGCATCAAGAGCGTCAAGCCATACTGCCCGCCTTTTTCCGTTATGAGTATGTTCGTGCCAACACCAACCAGGTGTCAAAACGAAATCGCCCGCATGCATTGGACACGGGATGCCGTCAACAACTGTCACTGCCGTACCGTCACCCTCAATGATAAAGCGTAGCGCGTTGAGCCGATGACGGTGCGGCCGAGCCGTCTCACCAGGCATCAGAACCTGCAAATTAACAACCATATTGAGGCTGGCACCCCGCCGGTGGGTATCCTGATATGATGGGTTTTCAAGAACGAGGACGCGGCGCTCGGCATTCTCCATATCAGTCTGCTCGACAGCAATATCGAGTAAAGGGTCAAGTTCGTCCCACTGCCACGAGTGTGGTATCTCAAGGGGTTGACCACTGTCAGGGTTTTGAAGCTCCCACAATGCGCTCACATGAGCGTTTTTCATCGCAGATCGAAAATCGGTAGACATGCTTTTCTCCTCATCTACTCAGGCGAATCTTGTCCTTAGTATGCATGAGCCTATTACCCAGAGAACATTTGTGCCCATTCTATGGAGAAATAAAGAGAAATATAAGCGGCCTAATAAATTAAACCGGCCGTTCGCGACACGTGGTCCGACGCATGTCGCGCACAAATTTTTGATCGTCGAAGGCCGTCGCCCGGTGCATAGTTGCAAGGTTGTCCCAAATCAGAACGTCACCTACGGCCCATGCATGAGCGAAGACATAGCGCGGCTGGGTAGCCATCGACCGCAACTCATTTAAAAATTCTATCGATGCGCCTTCGGTCCATCCAACGATGCGTCGAATGTGAGATGCAATATATAAAGCCTTTCTGCCCGAGCGGGGATGAGTGTGTACCAGTGGGTGCTGTGCTGGTTCCCGCGTCGCGCGTTCGGCTTCCGTTGGTTCTGGACCGCCACCAAGGACCCGCGAATACCAATAATCGTGCTCCGCCACCAGCCCATCGAGCTGAGACTTCACGGCGTTTGGCAAATCGTCATACACAACACGCATATCGACCAACTCGGTCTGCCCCCCTTGGGGTGGGACAATATGCGCCGAGAGAAGGGACCAAGTCGCACGTACGTCGTGGAAACTCATATCAGTGTGCCAAAGACGATTAGCACGTTTATACATGAGACGACGTGAATTAGCGGCGAAAATCGTGCCATTACCGTCGAGATTACTTTGATCAACAATTTCATCAAAGGGGACCCGCACGCCATTACCGGCCATGTTGGGCACGCGACCCCGTTCCATCGGCCCTAAAAGAGCACTAAAGGCTACATGTTCGTCATTAGTCAGTGGCACATGATGAGGTACGACACAAACAGCGTATTCATCCAATACACCCTTCAGCGCCGCGACTGAAGCTTGGTCGGTATTGCACCGCATATCGAAGTCCAATACCTCGGCTGCAAAAAGCGCATGCAATTGTTTAGTATACAAGATTTAGTCAGGTATACGGGTTTTTGTACCGTGGAATATTAACTCGTTAATCGAGCTTTTCTCCCTGGACAGTGCAACGCCGCAATTCACGTGTTTGATCATCAGGCCAATCGGTTCGGGCGTGTAGGCAAGCAAGATTGTCCCACATCACAAGGTCACTGGTTTGCCATACGTGTTCGTAGTAATTTCCAACGTCTTCCGTAATCTCGAATATTTGGTCGAGAATCCGATCGCTTTCTTCCCGATCGATACCTTCAATCCACATAGTATTGAGCCGAGATACATATAATGCCTTGCGACCGGAGCCCGGATTTGGGACTACGATGGGTTGGCTGTAATGAAAAATGTTGTCTAGGTTAACGCTCGGGTCAAGACGCGCTCTGTTGTCGTAATCATACCCCTGCAAAACCCGTAGACCTTCAAGCCTTTCTCTCAAATTGGCCGGCAGTTTCTCGTATGCGCCATAGAGGCTGGCAAATTTCGTGTGCCCACCTTCGCTTGGCACCTCGATACCATATAGGAAAGACGCCCGATGCGGTTTCTCGTGATAGCATTTATCTGTGTGGAACCACATTTCGCCATGACCTAGCGCGCCAATAGAGTTTCCATCATCATCCTTTTTGTCGCTAATCGGCATGAGTGTCGTCCAATCAGGCGAGCCGTGTAGATTGCCTTTAGAGCCCGCCTTGGGGACGTGACGCTCAGCGATTGGTCCAAAATTCTCGGCAAAGTGAACTTGATCTTCCCCGCTGATATCCTGATCGCGAAAGACGAGAACGGTATTTTCATACCAGGCCTGTCGAATGGATTCGATGGTAGCGGCATCCAAAGCCTGGGACAGGTCCACACCACTCACCTCCGCGCCAATTTCAGGATGTAGCTTGGTAATACTAATTTGGCTTTCTGTTTTGACGAGTGTTGCCATGGTTGTCCTCCGGAACTGACTGAATCGCGAAGTATTAAAGTTCTAATCCTATATTATTTCCTTGCTACTGGGGATGCAAACCTACCGATTGAAATGATTTTGTTATGGCTAACACCCAATCTAGCTGACTGTAGGAGTTCATAATTATAAATTACCTAGAGAGAGTGCAGTCACGAATGATTTTTTATTCTCTGGCCACAGCTTGTTCGACGGGCGGGTCCTGAAAATAGGGCAGCAACTCTTCAGCGATCGCAGCCATATTGTCCCTCGTCATGTCTGAAGGCAAGGTGCCAAATTGGGTTTTAGTCAGTGACGTATTGAACCCCGCCAGTTCTTGATACTCGGCCATTTTTTCACGCACAGTATTCGGGCTACCGACGATTACCACCCCAGTTTCGATCAATTCGTCGATTGTCTTAATTTTACCAGTTACTTTTGCTTCGCGGATACGTTTGAGCGAATTTATATTGGTGTAGCCAGGCGGTAGGAGAAACTCAGCGGGCATTTTCAGGAGTTGATTGACTAGTGCTTCGAGGTGAGGCTGTGCCTGTCGGCGGGCCTTTGCATCGGTTTCGGCGATGTAGATCGTATTGGACCACGCGAGCTGATCGTTCGAAGCCGTGTATCCGGACCTTTCAGCCTCGTCGCGATATATTTGGAAAAATCGAGCAACGGTCGCAATAGGGCTTAATGTTTGAGCATAGGTGTACTTATTCTTGGCGGCCCAGGCAATGGTATCACTAGACCCTTGCGAGGGGACCCATATAGGCGGATGGGGTTTTTGATAAGGACGCGGCCAGCAATTCACATAATTAAACTTGTAATGTTTACCCTCGAAAGCAAACGGTCCCGGATCGCTCCAGGCCCTGACAATCATGTCATGCGCTTCGTGAAACCGTTCATGGGATTGGCTAGGATTTACACCAGTCGCGTGATATTCCGCTCCAATGCCCCGAACAAATCCAGCAATAAATCGCCCGTGGGTTAAATTGTCGAGCATGGCGTATTCTTCCGCCACCATCAGTGGATTGTTCAAAAGCGGTAACGCTCGGCCGAGTATAGCAAGTTTAGCTTTTTTTATGCTGCGGGACAGCGCACCGGCTAGCACACCAGGAATAGGCATCATGCCATATGCCGATTGATGGTGCTCATTCAGACAAACACCATCAAATCCAAGCTCGTCTGCATATTCCATCTCGTCCAAATAGCGATGATAGAGGCCTGCACCTTTGACAGGATCATAGTGACTGTTAGAAAACGTCACCCAAGACGCCTTGCTACGGTCTATAGCCTCAAGATCCACGGCCCCATAAGGCATGAGATGAAAGTTGAAGAATTTCATATGCCGATTGTGGGCGGAAGAGGTCTAACATGCAATATCCACCCGTTGACCGCTATCGCGACCGATTGATACGGTCCCATAAAATCATGGAGAGCGACGAATTATGAAAAGCAAACGGCGTGTGGTGTCGAACCGCATTGCAGACGAACTGAGCAGTTGTGGTATTGGACTCGTGGCGAGCCTACCGGACGACTGGGTAGCTGATCTTATTAAGGTAGTGGAGGCCGATGACCGCTTCATTCACGTTCCAGTCAATCGCGAGGAATCCGCGGTAGGTCTTTGTTCGGGGACATTCTTCAGCAATACCTATGCCGCTGCGGTGATGGGTGCCTCTGGAATGTTAACTTGCGTCTACGCTATTACTAAAATCAACTATACGTATGAAATTCCAATGTTTTTTCTTGTCTCGATGCGGGGTGGATTTGGTGATACAGCCAAATATCAAGTCTCCAATGGAATTTATTTTTTGGACGTTTTGAAGACAATCGATCTTCCTTACAAATTAATAGAAAGCCGCGACCAGCTTTCCGAAATTCCAAGAGTCCACCGGCATTCGTGCGTTTACAGCCGGCCTAGCGCAGTAATTCTGAGTCGCGAAGTACTCAATGGAGATGCTTAAATAATGTTAATTCTACGCGATACATTCGAATACATGGTAAGTCGTTGGACTAAAGAGCTGGTGGTAACTTCAGCCGGTCACAGCTCCGGCACGTGGTGGGATCTCACACATGACCGGGACAAAGTTTTTTATCTGACGGCATCAATGAGCCTATCTTCTATGTTTGCCTCGGGTATCGCGGTGGGTAATCCGGGCGTAAAAGTCTGGGCAATGAGCGGTGACGGAGCATTTGTGATGAATCCCGGTATGCTATTCGTTGAACGCCACATGAATTTGCCCAATCTAACGCATTTTTTAATTTCCAATCGCTGTTATGGCTCAACCGAGGAAGTCGATATCTCCTATGCTAAGCACGCAGACTACGCCGCAATGGCGAAGGCCATGGGTATTGAACGGTCATACGATTTTCACGATTTGGAAGATTTCAAGGAGCGGTTTGACGAAGCCGTGCTAGAAGATGGTCACAGCTTTTGCGTACTTAACGTAGAGAAAGTAGGTAAGGAGGTACGCACTGCCACCATGGATGGTCCAGAAGTGAAATTCCGATTTGGGCGCCATGTAGAAGAATTTACAAAACAAAAAATTTTCAACGTATTGCCCTAGCCTGGTTTAGGGTGCCCTTCCGTCATGGAAAAGACCTACATAATCAAAAACGCTGACTGGGTCATTCGTTGGAATGCCGATCAAGGCGGCCACGAATATCTAAAAAACGCAGATTTTGTCTACCAAGAAGATCGCATTAATTTCGTTGATAAAAATTATATAGGCCCATCAGATCAGGAAATTGATGGCCGCGGAATTATGGTAATGCCCGGTCTCATCAATATTCATAGCCACCCAACCAATCAGCCTATTACCCGCGCTATTCGCGAAGACATCGCCAATCCAGCTCTCTATATGACGTCTTTGTATGATAGAACCGGCTTATGGCCAGTCACAGTTGAGGCGATGCGTGCCGGTGCGACGGTCGCATATGGTGAATTGCTGAAGAGCGGCGTCACTACAGTGGTTGATTACGCGGCTAAACCGCCAGCGGGCTGGATAGAGCTAATGGCGCAAAGTGGTCTTCGGGTCATTGCTGCTCCATCATTCAGGGATGCGTCATGGTCAGTAGTAAATGAAAGTCGGGTTGAATACGACTGGGCACCAGATAAAGGCGAACAGCAATTCGACGAAGCGATGGAGCTTATCGACTTAGCTTTAAACCACCCGAGTGGGCGTCTCAGTGCCATGGTTGCACCTGGGCAAGTGGATACTTGCCTTCCTGAAACGTTTGAAAAAGCCGCTGACGTTGCACAGTCAAAGGGCATCAAATTGCAAACTCATGCGGGCCAAACGCTATCTGAATTTCACGAAATAACACGCCGAACCGGTAGAACACCAATTAAGTGGCTTGACGATATAGGCATCTTAGGAGCGCATACTATTATTGCGCACTGCATCTTTGTCGATAAACATAGTTGGACCCACTGGCACACAAATCAGGACCTAACTTTGCTAGCTGAAAGTGAAACAACGGTGGCGCACTGCCCAGTGGTCTTTTCGAGATACGGTCATCGGCTCGAGAGTTTTGGTGGATATCTTCGGCGGGGAATAAACATGGGTCTCGGAACGGATACTGCTCCCCACAATCTTCTCGAAGAAATGAGGGAAGCAGTAATCCTATCGCGCGTCTCGACCGGCAACGTCGCCGACACATCCTCGACCGACGTTTTCAATGCTGTAACAATCGGCGGAGCAAAAGCACTTGGTAGAGATGATGTTGGTCGTCTTGCCCCTGGCTGCAAGGCGGACTTTGTCCTCGTCGACCTTACTCACCCCTACATGAAGCCCGATCGCGACCCACTGCGAAACCTTATCTACACTGCAGCTGAACGTGCCGTACGAGATGTGTTTGTTGATGGAAAACAAGTCGTGCGGGACGGTTCGGTCTTGACGCTGGATTGCGATGCCGCCGCCGATCAGCTCAATCTCGCACAAAAGAAAGCGGAAGAAGCAGTGCCTCAGCGCGATCCAAAAGGCAGATCGGGTCGGGAAATTTCGCCGTCAGTTTTGCCACAAAGAAACTAGCGAGCTGCAAAACCATTAGCGCCACTCATCAATTGAAATAGTGCTATCTTTCGCACGGCGTCCCTCGATGATCCGCCAAGCCCCTTGTGTCTCGCCGCCAGCGACAACGATGTTGATGTCTTTTTCCTCGAACATTTTGACCATGTCCTCTGGATCGGATTTAAGATTGGATGCAAAGGGCTCCACACCAGCCACTGCCAAAGGTTTGATTCGGGTCTGCACCCATTGCTCATTCCAATAATCTCTTGCAGATAACTCCGCGTTTTCGGCACACCAAGCGATAAGCTTTTCCTTAGTGTTAAAGCCTTTCTCCACAAATCCGCGCGCGACGATTGGGTCCATTACCCAGAGGGGTGCTTCACGGGCTTCGGTGGCGGCGAAGACACGTTTGAGTTTGGTCTGCCATTCTTCACGCGGACCAAAGCCCGACTGGGTATAACGCCCACCACGAAATACGGTAACGGTGCTGTCGGATTCCTTAAATCCGTATCGCATGTGAAGAGGCAACCAAGGACTGCGCTCTTCGTTTTCTGCAAACGTCGCACCAAAAGAGTTAAGATTACCCAACGAGCCCATATACGTATCCCCAGGAACAGAGCCCCCTTGCAAATTCATACAAAGAAGATTCCAAGCTCTTCCTATAGTCGCATTCGCGTGATTCCAGGGGCCCAGCACACCGATCCCACTGTTCATTCCAATTTCGTTGCGGATTGGCCCATTGACAACGGCAAGCCCAGCAAAAGACGTAGTACTGCTCGAACGTGCTGTAACACCGCTTGAAGCCATAGCTAAAACTACTGGGAAAAATTCAGGCTTACAGCCCGCCATAACAGCATTCACAGCTACCTTTTCTACATCAAATTCCCAAAACTCGCGAAAATCAGTGGGACGCAGCTTGCCAACCACTTCATCGGGTGTATGGCTAGTACAGGCCAGCATTTGTTCCACCCGTTCTTCCGTAGGCAAAGTTATCGGTAGAAAATCTGTCCAATGATTATCAATAAAAAACTGTTGTAGGTTGTCTTCGCTATCTGGTTCAAGCAAGCGCGGTGTGGAACGCTCAAATGACAGGCCGGTCTCATCTTTGTTCGTAAGCGGCTTTGAAAGCCCTTCTATAATTTCTTGCATAAAGGGGCGACCACTCACCGGGTCATTACCTTCAATATACGATCGCAGGTCCGTTGGGGTCCGATCAACCACTGGTTGCGGCACATAGGCCTGTCGTGCGGTTGGCATTCCGTTTGCCAAGGCAACTGACTGACAGAGACGTGAGAATACCTCAGTATGCACCGCGACCGAGGGAATACCAGCTTCCTCAAGTGCAAGCCCGAGCCCGACGACCGTCGGGCTACAGGTGCTTCATAAACCCACACCCAGAATGGCAGCATCACCTTTTTCGGCAACTTCCGCACGCATATCAGGATCGTCCACCCAACTATCGTAGGGTTTGATAATAGGTGTCTTGACACTGGGAAGATGGTTAGAAAACCAATCGTCCAATTGATCCATAAACACGTCTGAATTGTCGAATAGACAATCGATCAAGTAGACCGTCTTAGCATCTAATGAATTTAGCCGGTTTGCGAGCCGTTTACCCGTCACCTTCGGCGGGTAACCCCGCGGATCATGAACTATGAGACGTTCAACCATGTATTACTTTCTCCTTTTGAACTAAGCCCCGTCCCCCAAATATCGGTCAGCCGTTTGAGCAGCTATCACTCCATCTCTTGATGCGTCCGCAGCCCGAAATTGTGTTCTCCGCCGAACCGTACCCACCGCAAACAATCCTGGCAACTCCGCACGCATTAACGCGTCCACTGGGATTTGCTCCCCATCTTCAATGGATACATACTCTGTCACAAGGTTAGAATTAGCTCGCAGCCCGACAAATATAAACACACCGTAAACATCGATATTTTTTATAAGGCCACTTTGATTTTTAACCCGAATAGTGGAAACGGCCTCCTCACCAATAATTTTTTCAACCACGGTATGGAACAGAACCTCCGTTTTGGTGTCATTCACAATCGCATCTCGATAAACGGATTGACCAGTTAGACGATCACCGTCCGTTATCAAGGTAAGATTGGATACGTGCGGAATTAGAGTCGTCGCTTCCTGCAAAGCGGAATCCCCCCCACCCACAACCGCAACTGATTTGCCTTTCATCAACGGGGCGTCGCAACTGGCACACTGGCTAACACCCCTACCGAACAAACGATCCTCTCCTTCAACCCCTAGGCGCCGGAACCTCGTGCCGGTTGCAAGTATGACAACACGAGCGAAATAGTCTTGATGCAATGTCTTCGCAAGCCAGCCATCACCGTGTGGTTGGAGCGTGTCGACTTCTTCCATCACGAACGCCCCACCTGC
>CAYZMI010000004.1:63390-66509 GCA_964479475.1 uncultured Rhodospirillaceae bacterium
TAGTGCCGATATTTAATGCATGGTTGCTAGATCTTTTGAAGTGCTTCCTCAATGAAACGATCCACTAACCGGTCTGACCTCGATGTATCTGCTACTACGTCGGCGCGTTGTAAGTTACGTGCGCCGGACGCCAGGTAAAATCTTTCATACTGTTCATTGCGCATACCCATGCTGCTTTGCGCAAAATCCCACGCAAGCCGGAACACGGCTGCACGTTCACCAGATTGGACCCCATCGGCTCCCGATAAGTAGTCATCGATATATTGGCGCAACGTCGGATCGGCAAACTGCGACGCGCGTGGTGTAGTTAACATAAAATGTGCACCAATCAGACCGATAATTTCATTTATGCGGGGAAACCAAGTGGGAAGCATGCACCTAAGGGCATAGAGGGGCTTGACCTCGGGCAGCCAAAGGCCATCTGTGTACTCATAAGCCTCCGCTTCGGAGGCTGCCACGGCACTTCGTGCGAATTCCGCATAAGACCAAATTTCTCCAAGCATTTGTTTCGTTGATGGGTCCTGTGCATTCAGGGTTTTTGCCATCCGCCGCGCAAGTCCCCACGCAAAATCAAGTTTTACAACAGCCCGTATCATCGTTTGGTGCATAATGTTGGGCATCCAAGTATTTTGCATCACAGAATTGTAAACACGCAAATTACCGTCGATAAATATTCGGTCATGGGGTACCTCGACATTGTCAAAAATGACAAATGCATCCTGCTCATCAAATCGACTAGACAGAGGATAATCGAATTTGTTGTTTTGACGGGACATGCTGTCACGACAAAGAAACTTTAATCCCGGTGTCGACATGGGAATACAGAAACAGAGTGCGTAAGCTTCAGAACCGTCGGGAAATGGTGTACGCGGATAAATAGCGATCTCATCGGCAAATGGCGCGAGGGTCGCAAGAGCGCGTGCCCCCCGAATTAATATGCCGTGTTCCGTATCTTCTATTTTCCTCAGTGTAATTTCGTCGCCCGGCCTCGGGGTATCGCCTTTCCCCTTGTCTGCGGTTGGCGGCACAATGGCGTGTGTCAAGGAGAGATCGGCTCGTCGAAGGTATTTTTGATAAGAGACAAGTCGCTCTGCCCCAACTCCATTATCATACGCTGCCCAAGCCAGGTGATCCCCAGCAAACCCAGCAAATGTAACGTTCAGATAGTCCGGCGTGCGCCCCATAAGCCCAACTGAATATTCCGCGACGAGTTCCAAACATCGGTGCCGCCTATATAGGTCATCGCGAGAAGCAGGAATTATATGGCTTAAACTTACAGGCTCACCAGTTTCGGGGTCATTGAATAAACAGACATCCGGATTATCGCATTGCAAATTATACACACCAGCTATAGAGCCTGCTGCGGCGTTTAGAGCCGGATGTCCAGCAACATCGGTTACCTTTTCTCCATCCACCCAGATCTCCCGAGGTGCAGCGAGATCATATAAATAAGACTCTCCGGTTCGAGCGGGCATCTGTGTCAAATCAATCGCAAAGAAATCATACGGAATACTATTTCTACTTTAGGTCCCATTCTAATTTGTGCTCGGTAGAATTCACTATGAAACATTCACCTTCAACTATCGAAGTAGCATACTGCGTCTCAGTTCTCAAAATATTCAAAAATATGGACGATTCGCGCTGAATTAAGGTGAAATAGCGTCGGATTATATGTTAATGCTTTGCGTCAACAACTTTACAGTGGTTTGCTTGACAACCATGGGAGCTCAGCTAAAACTACGTTTAAGGGCAATTTTCGACGTCAGCAACGTTTGGTGCAAGGCCAAAAGATTAAAGATAATTTGAACAAATATAATTTTCTGGCGATAGCGCCTGCCATGTACTTAGATTGAAGGGTAAGTTGTGAAGCGTCCGACTGTAACTTCTAATAGTAACCTACCGTTTGTCACCGGGGATTTCGACACCTTGGTCGATGGCCTTGACTACGCCGCAAAAGGCGACACGGGTTATAACTTCTATTCGCCTCGTGGCGAACTCGAACAAGCACTCACATATCGTGAAATTCGCGAGCGAGCGATATCTTTGGCACAAGCGATGCAGAAAGCAGGTTTCAAGAGAGAAACCCGAGTTGCCATCATTGCGGAAACTAGCCCAAACTTTTTGGTTTTCTTTTTTGCTTGCCAGTACGCCGGCATGCTGCCCGTACCATTGCCCCTCGACATATACCTAGGTGCACGGGCCGAATATGTCAGTTGCCTAAGAAACTTGATCAGTAAGGCTGATGCTACAATCGCCATATCTGGTGCAAATATGATCGAGTTTGTCCGCGAAGCAGCCCAAGATCTCGGGCTTGATGCAATTGGAACATTTGACGACTTCTATGATCTATCGTCGTCGGGAGGAAAATTGCGCCCCTTCAAGTCAGATGAACCCTCTTACATTCAGTTTTCATCTGGTAGCACAATGGCACCGCGTGGCGTCCTTATATCGCAGCAAGCTATTACAGCCAACGCGCGCGGGATAGCAAATTATGGATTAAATCTCGAGCCAGGTGACCGCGGGACATCATGGTTACCTCTCTATCACGATATGGGTTTGGTCGGGTTTTTCCTGGCACCATTGATGAGTCAAATTTCTATCGATGCTTTGGCGCCGCAGAGTTTTGCTCGGCGGCCGCTTATCTGGTTGAAGATAATTTCGGAACAGGGTGGAACCATAGCATTTAGCCCGAACTTTGGTTACGAGCTGTGTGTGCGACGTGGCACTAATAATACAACGCAAAGCTATAATTTGACTAATTGGCGAGCCGCTGGAATTGGTGGCGAAATGATTTACTCGAAGACCTTGAACAACTTTGCCGAAACGTTCGCGGCTAGTGGGTTTTCGCCGAATTCATTTATACCCTGTTATGGTCAATCTGAAGCTACATTGGCTATAACGTTTGCCCCCTTAAATTCAGGAGTGAAGGTCGACCATATTGATCAAGATAAGTTGGCAATTGAGAGGAAGGCGGTTCGAGTTGCACAAAATGGCAACGGTAACGGCAATGGTGTACACCTAAATAGCCGAGCATTTGTCGCGTGTGGAATACCACTTCCTGAACACCAAATAGAGATCCGGGATGTAGATGGCACCCCACTTCCGGATGATCATATGGG
>CAYZMI010000004.1:66609-69164 GCA_964479475.1 uncultured Rhodospirillaceae bacterium
GGCGTCAATGATGTCGCGTGTTTTTCGGTCACGCAACCGAGCGGTGGAGAAAGAATTGTCGTCGTAGTTCATTGCCGCGTTTCCGGAGATGACGCTCGCACCGAACTTCGAAAATCTGTTGCAGCAACGGTTCGAAAAAGTTGTGGATCAGATTGCGACATCGTCCTTGCACCACCGCGTACCCTCCGGTTTACATCATCTGGCAAGCTAAGCCGGGCCTTGGTAAAAGAAGAATATAGAGCTGGCCAAATTCAAGACTTGACACCTCTGCCAACTGTCCCCCCGGGGGTTACGGCCAACATTTCAGCGAGTGTCGAGGAAAGTCTATAACTGAAATTTAGGCAGCTGATTCAACTTTAAATCTAAAATTTTTCCAATGCATACTCCTTGCTAGCGATCGGCAAACATTACTAGATTCATCTGATGAAAGATTTTCCGGGAACTATTGCATTGACCGGCGGTACTGGTTTTGTCGGAAAACAGCTGATCAACGCACTTGTTAATGAAGGATGGCGCGTTCGAGCTCTAACGCGCAAGCCCGGACTTTTACCCCAAAATGCAAATATCAAAGAAATTCATGGAGTATTAGAGGACAAACAAACACTTTTTGAGCTTGTCGCCGGTACCGATACAGTCATCCACGCAGGCGCCAGACTTTACGGGCGAAATTGGCGTGAATTCGAATCAGTTAACGTCAATGGCACCAGAAATCTTATAAACGCTATCATTAATCAAGACCAATCTCCGCGGATAATCTATATTTCATCTATCGCCGCTCGCGAACCCTCGCTTTCTCATTATTCAGCAAGCAAGAGAGGTGGAGAGAAACAATTAGAAGACAGCACTGTCTCTCTCAATTGGCAAATTTTGCGCCCACCCGTAGTTTATGGCCCTGGCGACAAACAGACTCTAAATTTATTTCGCCAATTTAGTCGTGGCTTCTCCTTGGAGTTGGGGTCGGGCGGCAAATTCTCAATGCTTTATGTAGATGACCTAATCTCCGCCGTTCGCTGTCTTTTACTTGATAAATACCGGAATTCTGCCATTTTCGAATTGGACGACGGCCATCCGGGAGGGTATTGCTGGAACGACGTGGTAATGGAAGCAGGTAAAAAATTCAATCGCAAGATACAAAATATTGTCGTACCCAAACCCGCTCAATACATATTGGCAACAGCCGCGTCGATTACTGCAACTCTTTTAAGGCATCCACAAGTTCTTAATCGCGGTAAAATTAATGAAATGTTTCACCCTGATTGGATTTCACGGAATAATTTGCTAAATGAAGTCACTGATTGGATACCAAATGTTCAGTTAGCAGAAGGAATATCAATGACGGTGGACTGGTATGTTGAGCAAGGATGGTTATGACCTCTATTAATTTTTGAAATTTTCTAGTAAATTCCCGGTTTAATAATTGAGTGATTTGTGGGATTTTAATTGGGGTTAAAACGCTAAATAAAATGCGGGCGGCTAATGGAACAGATGGTGGATGAGGTTATCTGGACGCCGGAAGGTGTGTTGGACGAGATCCGCTCCTTGTTGCAGCCTTATAACCCCAATAACGTTGAAATTGAATTGAACACAGACTTTTCGTCCGATTTAAATGTGGATTCCGTCGCCGCGATGAATTTAGTTATGGAAATAGAAGATAAGTTTGAATTAGACATCCCGATTAATTTACTACCAGACATGAATACGCCTAAAGATTTGGTCGAAATCGTCCTTACGCGAGTTAACAAGTAAAGAGTCATGGGGCTATTTGATAAATATAACCAAATTATCGATCGTCATTCCAAACTTGAGGACTTCGATGTAGATCCATTTAACGTTTGCGTTGATCGCGTAATTTCACCGACCGTGGGCATTGTAAATGGACAGGAAACGATCCTCGTAGGAACAAACAATTATCTTGGCCTGACGTTTGAAGACAATTGTATAGAAGAAGCCGTTCAAGCCGTAAAAGAGCAAGGTACCGCAACAACCGGCTCACGAATTGCTAACGGTACCTATACTGGCCATGTCCAACTCGAAAGAGACATCGCATCATTTCTCAATTGTCGGGCAGCGATTGTATTTCCAACAGGCTACCAGGCAAATCTTGGTATTTTAGCGGGATTAGCGGATAGTTCGGATATTATCCTTCTAGATGCCGATTCCCACGCGAGCATATATGACGGATGCACATTAAGCGGAGCAACTATGATCCGCTTCCGACACAACTCTCCAGAAGATCTCGATAAACGCCTCGAGCGCCTTAAAGATGACAATTCTAACAAGTTGGTCGTCGTCGAAAGCATATACAGCATGTTGGGCGACCGTGCTCCATTAGACGAGTTCGTAGAAGTTAAAAATAAACACGGCGCGAGTCTTTTAGTCGATGAGGCGCACTCGCTGGGTGTATTTGGTAATCACGGTCAAGGTCTGGCAGCAGAAATGGGAGTCGGATACGAAGTAGATTATACGGTTGGCACATTTAGCAAGAGTTTAGGTGCTGTCGGCGGCTTTGGTGCGTCCAATCATCCAATGTTTGAAACTCTCCGCTATACTAGCCG
>CAYZMI010000004.1:69264-75961 GCA_964479475.1 uncultured Rhodospirillaceae bacterium
GACGCTTTTGCAAAGCTATCAGCGATCACACAACCCAAAGAACAACAGCGAGCTGCTGCGCTATAAAAGGCAAAGGACCGCTATTTGAAGGCGCCTTTCAGATAAAGACGCCAAAAAAGACTTGTCGAGGCAAGTATGGGATGGCGTCTTTGCCAATCTGACAAATCAACCTTTACTCCGGAATGACGCTCAATCTTCCATAAAATATAGCTCACTCCATCTTCAAAGGTGAAGGCAGCCTTAACCAATCGGAAGACCGACAATGCCTTTCCGATAACGCGCCTAAATTGCCACCTAAATTTAGCCACCTGCCGCATTGCAGGACTCGAAGAAGATCGGTAAAAATCTTCAGTACCAATTGAGTCTATATAAAATCTGAGCCTATTTTCATCGCATAGCAAGCGGGTCAGATTTTGGTACCGAAATTCATCAAATTTGATCAACTCACTCGCTTGCAAAGAACTTTCAGCCCTGAGTTCTGCCCGATAAGTTTGCTTTAAAGCCTCTACCCATAGATCCGAACTCGTAAAATGACCTGACATTAAGGGTAGAGTTTCGCGCACCATAGTTTTTACAGCATTACTTAACGTAATAGAAATTTGAGATTTATCCTCTTCGTTTCTCAAGCACAAAACTCGACACGGCTGCGAAAATCGTGCCCACATATATGAGTGAAACCACTTGCCAGAAACACCGCGTTCGAAATCACGAAATGAGATAGATGCACATTTTCCACGCAAGACGTTACCGTTATACGTTGTCTCGACATAAACAACGTTGGGGGGCAGAAGCCAGTTCAAAGCGGCGTTCAACATTGAGTCGAAAATTTCTCTGTAGCCGTCAACAATCACATAAAAATCAATGACATCACCTTCACGGTAACCCCGCCGAAGACAAGAGCCATAGAAAACGATCGCACGTACGCCATTTCCATAACGCTTCTGCAAATATTCAGCCATAGCGGAAATTTCCGATGGCACAGACAGGTCTATCTCCTCTCGGATGACTGTTTTTAGATCCCGTCCCGCAATTGGTGTCATAGTTTGATGAAAGATGCTTGGTCTTCACCGCTCAATACAATTTCAGCACCCGCGGTACTATCGAAAAATTCACCATCCAAAGTATAAGGTCCATCGAAGGATAGTCTAATCGAGTTAACGTCCTGACTGAAATACGAACCGACAGGTAACTGACGGTCCTCGCCACCAAATAGAAATCGGTACGCAGAGCGGCCAACATCTTTAGGTGGGTAGGTAATGAAGGAGAAATGCACCGTACCCTCTCTATCTGTCCAATAAGGCTGACTGCCGAATAAGAGTTTATTCAATGTAGTTGCCAACACTAACAAACAGGAACAGGAATTCCGAGTTTCACCATCTAAGGAGATCGTGAAATCGTCTCCACGACAAATCTTATCGCTATCATGTCGACCAATGAGCAAACGTCCTATCGACCCAACCATTGTAAGTGCTGTCGCGACATTAGAACTTAACTTATAAGGGTGGTAAGTCCGCCTACAAGCTTGGATTGCACGACAAATTCCTGCAGCACCAAAGAACATTCCAAACTGTGTTTCAGCCTCCGTGGGATTTTGTATCCTTAGCACCTGCCGCTGGGTTACATACTTAGACCAATCGTTCGTTTGCACGAGTGAGATAAGCTTCTCCAGAATATGATCGGACCTCCCTTTTAATCCCATATCCGCAGCAATCATGTTGGTCCGGCCGCCTGGTAAAACAGCCAATACTGGCATCTGCTCGAATGGACGCGAACGGAACAGATGGGTAAGTGTAGCCTGAACAGTACCGTCCCCGCCGATAATAGCCAGGATACCAATTTCCGTTTCAACAAAATGCCCGATTATTTCCGGTATATCAGCGACTGAAGTCAAAACTCTATGGACAACGTCGTTTCGTCCATCAGCACATTCCTTTATATGGTCCAAGCCTCTTTGGTTTCTATAACTTTTCGGATTCGAAATGACACCAATTTTGAGCATAGCTAAGCCCTGATAGCCATCCAGGATACTAGTTGGCCATCACGTTTTAAAACTATTGCTGCCTGTATAATTTGTATCACATGTAGAACCAGGCAAATAGCAGTCCAAACTGCAACTGCGACTAACCCCCAATCAGGCCACCCTACGAGAGTGCAAGCCATAAGTAAGACCAAGTTCGGATTTCGACGGGCAGTAATTTGACGAAATAATGTATCTATCGGGCGCCAAACGTGAATCTCAATTTTGAACAAACCTATGGCGATGCCCTCCAAAATTCGCTGTAGAACATATCCTACAACTATAATAATTAGGATTAAAATTACTTCGTTTTTGCTAAGTAAGTCAGAACTTACCCAAACGCCATACCCCCAGGCAATATACCAAAAGGGGGGGTGAATTAGGTCAATGGAATGGTCAAATATATTACCGAATTTAGAAGAGTTAAGCGTTATCCGGGCAAGCTTTCCGTCTACAGTGTCTAAAAAAGTCATTATCCAGGCGGCGATTAACCCGGTTATATAGTCCGCTTGATAAAACCAATACATAGCTGCCATAACAAATACGAGGCTCAAGCTTGTAATTTGGTTAGGCGAAATACCAAGGCGCGCGCAAAGTTTGGTTACGTGAAATGCGGGACGCGGCCAAACCCATTTGGTGACAAAATCTGTGGCACCCTTATAGGTGCCCATAAACATGCGCCATTCAATCGCCTTTAAGGTTTGTTCGGTAATCAATAAGGCATACGGCACTTCCCGCTTGCGTAACGCTTGCCAGTAGTTAACTCCCAACTCCTCAGTGGTAACCGTTCGCAGAAATTCATTGGGTGAGGGCTCCACACCCGTAGAAAGACATTGTATTGCATCTTTCGCGGAGTTAGCGCTGACATGAGCAGCTACAGGCTTGGGACAGTCGGGATTTGTAGATTGGAGAATGACATTTGGTGTTTCTACCAGCGCTTGGAGGGCTGGGCCGTCAATAACCACGTCGGGCCGCACTAAGATAAATGAACGATCGTCGCAAACAGCAGAATCTTGTTCGATAAAATTCTTAATGCCATATTTAGAGAGAGCCCGTTTTAATCGTTCTTGAGTACTTTCGTACCACACCGGGAAACCCTTGCCAGCTAGTATAATAGCGGAATCGGGTTTTAAATCTTGGACCCCCGGTTCCTTCGACGGGAATTTTTTGTCCTTCGCGTACAATTCTGAATCCTTCGTGAATTGGAACTTACTGACCTGTGTCATGCCGCATAGTTTCCGTGTTCACAAGCCAAATGACTTATAATATATCAACGAAAGAAGTTAATGCGCCTTCATTCGTCGGGTATGTATCTCGTGAGAAAATGCAATGGCACCAGTGATAGCTATGAACCCAATAGTCGCTGCCCACCCAGCAATCAGGGGTGGCAATAAACCAACCTCGCCCATTGCCAATCCGATACCGTTGATGATGAAGAAACCAAAACCAAATGCGAGCCCACCCAAAAACAAAAATTCGGTCCGACCAGATCTTTGAAATTTTTGGGACAAAGCAATTACAATGAAAATCATTAACAAAGGAGTCAAGCAGACGGCAATTTTAACTTGCAACCACGTTTGGTAAAGGTTTGGCGCCCAAGCACCATGGGCCTCAATCAGAACCAGTTGGAATAGCTTTCTGAAAGATAGATCACGCGGATGAGTGTTCAGGGTGTCTAGGTCTGCAATTTTAAAACCCGTCCCCCAGCCACTAAGCTGTTCAATTATTTCGATTTTACCATCTATATTCCGCCGCGTGACGCCCTTTAGCGTCCAACCGTCGGCCCTCTGGTGCGCAGAAGATACATTATCTGTAGAGGTGAGTTGCCCGTCGTCATTCCGCTTAAATATGACAAAGTCTCTAAGAGACGTGCTGGAATAGTGGCCGTGTGGGATGCGCACAATGTCGTTTCTAACCTTAATCCATTTGGCGCTTTTTGCCGCATTTGGGCCGAAATCACGCCTGTCGATTTGCTCCGCAATACCCATTTCAAGAAGTGCAGCATTTGAGGCAGGGACAACCAAATCATCAAACAAAAATTGGAGACAACCGATAACCATAGCAATGGGCATAAATCTTAAGGTCAAACCGAATTGCGAGATACCACTCCCCCAAATTGGCACTAGTTGATTATACCTCATAAGGCTAGCAAGGGTTAGAAGAGCTGCAAATAAGCCAGCGTATTTAATCGTGTCCGATATGACTTGTGGAACTCTAAGTGCGGCATATTTTGCAACGGAAAAACTATTATCGTCGGATTGTGCAAGTACCCTTTCTGCACTAGTTACCAAATCAAGGCTAAGGATAAAGGCCGTAATACAGAACAGAAGTAAACAAAATCTGCTCAAATACAAATTTGTAAGATAGCGCGTTAACACTCCAGATTTCCTACTATGGCTTGGGGCAGTCATTATTCCGCCAAACGAAACGTCGAAGCTCTTCGAGACGTGTAATAATCCAATTGAGGGTGCCGCTTCGCGTCGCAGAAAATACCTGTCTGGCGAATAAATAGATACTTAACACAACAAAAATTAATAATGGAAGCCACTGACCAATTAACATCGGTATCTGACCCGCCGAAGCCGAAATTTTTCCGACTCGGACGACTTCGTTGTAGACGATCAAAACAAGAATTCCGAATAGGATATTGTAGGCGCGGTGGGTGCGAGGTGGCGTTATAGCGAACCCAATTGCTAAAAACGGCAAGAAAAATACAGAAATTATACGCACAAGCCGATTACTGAATTCAGCTAAAATTTCTTCTGTCGTTGCATCAGAGGGAGGGTTGTTTCTTCTAGACCAAAGCTCCGGGAGAGTAAGTTCGCGTTCATCAATTCCCCGATCACGAAAAGCTTGCGGGGCACCCAGATTAAGTTGAAGCTGCAAACCATCAAATGTAAGCACATTAAAATCTGTTCCTATCTGTTTAACTAGACTCGAGGACTTTGATTTAATCCGAATTGTTTCTCCCTTTGCCAACTTTAAAATGGATTTACCTTGTTTCCCAGTTATGGAAGCGACGCGGCTTTCCTTCGCAGTTATGGCTCTCGAGCCACCCCCTTGGCTTTCGTCATAAATGAAAACCTTAGAAAATATTTTTCGGTTCCGACTGATCTTTTCGGCAACGAAGGTATAGCCATCCACTTCAAGAAATACGCCGTCCTGCAAATAAGCCGTTGTTGCTGCGCCTGCCAAGTAATGGACAAGCGAACGATATAAATATCTTGAATAAGGTTGAATTAGGGAAGCGTTCAAAAGAGAAAGCATTGTTAAAATAAGAGCTAGAACCAAAACTGGTTTTAGCAATGTGTGTAAACCTACACCTGCTGATTCCAATGCGTCTAATTCATTACGCTGATGCATGCCACTAAAGGCCAATAATACCCCAAGAAAAAATGCTACAGGTAGTGCCAGCGCAACGTAGTGCGGCAATAAAAATGCCAACATCTCCAGCAATATTTTTAAAGAACCGTTGGAATCAAGCACCAGATCAAGCAAACGCAACATCCGCTCGGTCAACAACATTAAAAGCGCAACGAGCGTCGCAATAATTAATGGCGTCGTTGATTGTCGCAATATATAGAGATTGATTGTTGACATACGGTATCTACCGCACAGTTAACTCCAATTATGGAAAAACCTTAATTCCAATTAGATTTGAGCTCATCGACTAGTGTCGATAAAGCGCTGATATCAAGCGTCATGCCAGCTGAGAGATCAGGGGCAGAAGGCCAACCTACGTCAGTATAGGTCGTACCACTAAATTCCTGATCACTATCATACCGGGGTAATACATGAAAGTGGACTTCCTTATCGACCATCATCAACATGAGATAATTAATTTTGTTAAAAGGCCGAAAGGAACTGAGGCTTTGTTCAATTTCCTGGGTAATTCTATCTAATTCTCGGAACGCCGTTTCTCCAATCATAGAAAAAGCTTGCACTTCACTTTTATTTATCAGAACAAGTGCACCGAGAGTGCATTGGACAGGCCGTACGAGTACTACCCAGTGGTCGAATTCCTTTACTAGGCTCTCTGGATAGCCAAAATTAACCATTGTCGCGTTAGGTTGGTTTGACGTCATGGCTCTACGATATTAAGTAGCTTTGATCGTCAGCATTATGCGCGATAAAGGACCGGGGTAACACCCTACTTTGAAGAATTGGACAGGCAGATAACGACGTAATGGTGCAAGAACGATTGAAATCCATACCGCATGGCATCATGTCCGCGTTCGTTGCGACTGTTTGTGGTTTGTCTCTTGTCATTCAACTCGCTGTGAATGTGCCAACTGCCACCGCGGGTTTGCTATGCGAAAGAAAAGGTATTCCGATATGGATTACCATTGAGAAAATCCGAAATTCACACGGTACAATAAAAGTCGAGCTATACAGTATAGCCACCGAAAACGGGCTAAAATACGGCACTAAAGTGAACCGCACCCGCATCAACGCAAGACAAGGGAGCCAGAGATTGTGTCTCACTGCGCCCTCTTATGGCGACTACTCTATTGCAATTTATCACGACGAAAATGACAACAAGGAATTGGATCGTAGTTTTTTCGGTATACCCTATGAGGGATTTGGATTTTCGAATAATCCAACAGTTACGTTTGGGATGCCAGATCAACAAGAAATGCTGTTCAAGGTCAGTGACAGTCCCAAATCCGTTTATATTTC
>CAYZMI010000005.1:0-11718 GCA_964479475.1 uncultured Rhodospirillaceae bacterium
GTAATCAACACACCGAAAAATAATAGGACAGCAATCCCGGCAACCAGAGGTCGTTTCACAACGACTACCCCCAACTAATTAGTCCGCTTCAACGCCTCTAGTTATGGTAATCCGGGGAGCTTTCGATGGCAATGAGTTAGCACATTCTAAAAAGTAAATTAAATATAGAAACGTTGGCGAAAATCAGGACTAATTTATAGTACGCGTGCCGAATCCCAATTACTACCGAACCGGCGGTAGGTCCTTTAAATAAACGGCAATAGCTTCCCTGTCAGAATTCGATAAGTTTTCTGTACCTTTATCGATTACATCAAACATAAGTGATCCTGCGTAATCTCCTTCTGGGTCTTCGCCAGACTGAAGGTAATTGACGATCTGATCCTTGGACCAGTCTTTAATCCCTGCCTTCCCATCCGACCTGATATTCGGCACAGCCTCCCCTTCCGGACCCCTGCCTTCTTTTACACCAGTAAACCAAGCCCGGTAATCAAGCCCCCCAAAAATATTCCGGGGAGTGTGGCATTCCCCACAATGCGCTACAGCGCGCGACAAATAAGCCCCTCTATTCCACTCTAGTGTTCTCGCTGCATTAAATTTGTAGGGACCTTGCTTAAAATATAAAAGCTTCCAAAAAAATTGCAAAATTCTTAAATTAAATGGGAAACTTAATTTATGAACTCTGTTCGGCCGCCCTACAGGTTTTAGGGTAAAAATGTATGTTTTGAGGGCGTGCAAGTCCACATCTGTCATATTCGTATATGACGTATACGGGAAAACCGGAAAATAATTACTCCCATTTGGGGACAGGCCTTCACGCATTGCACGGTAAAACTGATTGTCCGTCCAATTCCCAATACCGTGGGTTCCATCGGGCGTGATATTCGGCGCAAAAAAAACACCATAGGGTGTATTTATAGCAGCGCCCCCTGCACCTAATTGCCCTTTGGCTTTTTTATTTGTATGACAATTTGCACAACCACCCGCTTCAAATAATACTTTTCCCTTCAAAACTAGCGAACTACCCAGCGCATCAATCGACGTAATACTAACTAAGAAGGCGACCAAGGCCGCCCTCCAAACTTTCTTGCGCCGCCCAATAAGGTGCGATGGCAAAATTCCCGATAAAATATTTATTACTCTTTTTTTCCTATTTCAGACAAGCTGCCTTGCCAAATCCCCTCACGGCCGCAGCAATTTTGGCTTTTTCGCCAGTAGCCGCTGCACCTTAATATTCATTATTTCAGATTTCCTACCTTTCGGGCGTTTCGTCAAGTGGGAATTGACCATACAGTCCGTTGGATAATCGGATTATTGGAGAATGAATTTGACTCAAATTCAGTCAATTTGCGTATTCTGTGGTTCCTCCACGGGTAATGATGAGGTATTCGTCGCAACTGCAAGACATTTAGGTGAAGTCATCGCATGCGCAGGAATTAATTTGGTTTTCGGTGGCGGTAATAAAGGACTAATGGGCGCCGTGGCAGACGGCGCACTCTCCCAAGGTGGACAGGTGATCGGAGTAATACCTGAATTCTTAAGAAATCTCGAACATGCTCATGAAAACCTTACTGAAATGCATGTGGTCGACAGCATGCATCAACGAAAGCAATTAATGTTTAATTTATCCGACGCTTTCGTTGTTCTACCTGGGGGCGTAGGAACCCTGGATGAAGTCCTCGAGATGATCACCTGGAAACAACTTAAAATTCATGAAAAACCAATTGTTGTTGTTGACACTAATGGATATTGGGAACCACTAGACCGTCTCATAGCGTCAACTATCGGACACGGTTTTGCCACACCCGCAACGCGCCATTTATATAAATTGGTACGATCAGTTGGGGAAGTCATAACAGCTTTCAGAGGACAGCTATGAAGCGCCGCTTACACAAATAGTAGTCAACTTTAAGCCACGATAAAAGTGCCACAGTAAAGGTTCGGGCTTGAAATAGGAGACAGACAAATCCGTACATTCGATTCTAAATGGATGGTATTTTTTATGCGGCCCGATGTTATTTTGAGAGGTTCGAAAAAGTCATAGATCTGAGAAGAACTATATATCCCCGCCGTTTAAACTAGCACCTCCGGAATTACTTAGGGTTGCAAATTAGCCGCTTACAACTAATTAACTAATCAATCCCATGATGTACTAGGTTCGAATGTGAATAGTGCAATGTCGGTTAAGAAATAAAACTCATCGGTAGTAGTTCATAAATACTGTCGATCGGCAGAATAATAAACTCTATGCACCTGAAAGTACTTGTTCGATCGCGGCCAACGCATCATCCACCTTGCCTGCATTAGGGCCGCCGGCCTGCGCCATGTCGGGACGCCCGCCTCCTCCCTTGCCGCCGAGTTCAGACGCACCTCTCTTTACCAAGGTTACTGCATTGATTCTATCGGTGAGGTCATTGGTAACGCCTACAACCAATGAAGCCTTACCATCATAAACTCCGCAAATCGCAACCACGCCCGAGCCCAATTTATTTTTCAAATCGTCAACCATGGATTTCAGTTCACGTGCGGGTGTATTCTCGAGTGCACGCGTAATCAACTGAATACCTCCGACATCCTTCACACCGCCTAATTTATTAGCATCGGCACCATCACCCGTAGCAAGCTTGTGTCGCAATTGGGACAGTTCAGTTTCGAGCTGCTTGCGCTCCTCTACCAATGTTTTAATCCGTTTGGGCAAACCAACAGGCTGGACGTTTAATTGAGCCGCGGCGTCGTTGAGGAGATCCTCCACCTTTGTCATATGATCAAAAGCCGCAGAACCGGTTACCGCCTCGATACGACGGATACCTGCAGCTACCGCGCTTTCGGAAATTATTTTTAACCAACCTATATCACCGGTACGAGCCACGTGGGTACCACCACACAGTTCAACTGAATAAGGGTTGTTTTGCCCCCCCCCCATAGTTACAACGCGCACTTCGTCACCATACTTCTCACCAAACAACGCAGTAGCCCCCACGTTGATTGCCTCATCGTGCGTCATCAGTCTTGTATTTACATCAGTATTACGCCGAATTTCTCGGTTGACGTCACTTGCAACGGCGGCACATTCGTCTGGTGAAATAGCCTTGGGGTGGCTTATATCGAAACGCAGCCGATCGGGCGCGACAAGCGAACCCTTTTGCGTCACATGATCACCCAATTGTTCGCGTAAAGCGGCGTGGAGAAGGTGGGTTGCTGAATGATGTGATTTTAACGATGACCGCCGTTCATGATCCACCCACATTTCGACCTTATCTCCAACGGAAAGGCTACCATGGGACAGACTGCCTAAATGAATATTCAATTTAGTTAGACGTTTTAATGTATTGCCCACAACAAATTCAGCACCGCCTGGCACCGTCATTAGCCCAACGTCTCCTAGTTGTCCTCCTGATTCTCCATAAAATGGTGTTTGATTAACAATCACCGCTATATCATCTGTGCCCTTGGTTTTGCTGGTTTCGGTACCACCTTCCACAATGGCAACAATTTCACCTTGGGCTTGTTCTGACGAGTACCCGAGAAACTCTGTAGAACCAAGCCGTTCAAGGATGTCAAACCAGATACTCTCATCCGCTGATGCACCCGAGCCTGACCAGGCATTCCGCGCATCCTCTCGTTGCCGCTCCATGGCCGCGTTAAATCCATTGGTATCCACCGTACGCCCCTGACCACGTAATACGTCTTCGGTGAGATCGAGCGGAAACCCGTAGGTATCATACAATCGAAACGCCACATCTCCGGTCAATGCCTCGCCATCACCTAGCTTGTTTGTCTCTTCGAACAAAAGCTTTAACCCACGATCTAAAGTCTGTTTAAAGCGGTTTTCTTCCAATTGTAGAGTATCGGTGATAAGCGTCTCGGCGCGCCGGAGCTCCGGGAAGGCCGCCCCCATCTGCGCATTTAAAACGGGCACCAGTTTGTGCATCATGGGTTCCTGACAGCCCATCATATGCGCATGACGCATTGCCCGCCGCATGATCCGGCGCAATACATAACCGCGTCCTTCATTAGAGGGTAAAACGCCGTCTGCAATTAAGAAACTACAGGAACGCAAATGATCGGCGATTATACGATTGGATGCCGCGTGGTTACCACCTACATCAACATTGGCGGCATCTGCAGAGGAAGCCACTAGCGCACGAAATAAATCGATGTCGTAATTGTCATGAACGCCCTGCATTACCGCTGCAATACGCTCGAGACCCATTCCGGTATCGATGCTGGGTTTGGGTAATGCGATCCGAGTGCTTAAATCTACCTGCTCGAATTGCATAAAAACCAAGTTCCAAATTTCGACAAACCGATCGCCATTCTCATCTGGACTACCAGGTGGACCGCCCTCAATATTTTCACCGTGATCATAAAATATTTCGGAACAAGGGCCGCACGGCCCAATATCGCCCATGGCCCAAAAATTATCGCTAGTGGTAATTCGTATAATGCGGTCTTCTGATAGGTTGGCTATTTTGCGCCATAGTTCAAATGCTTCCTCGTCTTCGTGATATACGGTGACCAGAAGCCGTGATTTATCAAGTTCAAATTCTTTGGTGAGCAGATTCCAAGCCAATTCAATGGCTACTTCTTTAAAATAGTCACCGAATGAAAAATTACCGAGCATTTCGAAGAATGTGTGGTGCCGTGCGGTATAACCTACATTTTCAAGGTCATTATGCTTACCACCAGCCCGTACACATTTTTGTGACGTTGTCGCTCGACTATAGGGACGCCGTTCAATCCCTGTGAATAGGTTTTTAAATTGTACCATCCCCGCATTCGTGAATAACAGAGTCGGGTCATTTTGTGGCACTAATGGCGATGAGGGCAGTACTTCGTGATTATTTTTCGAAAAATAATCGAGAAAAGCCATTCTGATGTCGTTGGTGGTGTGCATTATGTTCTACCAATCATCATATAAGCACTCCCGACCCAGTCTTACCGACAGTAATCATGCCTGTCCAGACAGCCTAATTCTTTCAATGTAAATTAAATGATATTTAAATTATCAGGTGCAGCAATCTGAAAAGTTACGCGCGGCCTGAGATCCGCGCGCAATATTCAGTGCTCCATATCTCGGTGTGTAGAAGGGAAGAACCTAATATTTGGAAATTAGCCAGCCTGTTCTTCTATCTCTTCTGGTCCCATGGCATTTGCTTCCATAGCAACTTCTGCGATCAGCCCAGCATTCTCACGAATACCCCTTTCAATGGCAGAAGCCATTTCTAAATTTTCACGCAGGAATTGTTTAGAGTTTTCTCGCCCCTGACCAATCCGTTGGCTATCATAAGAAAACCAAGCACCAGATTTTTCTACGATGCCTGATTTGACGCCAAGATCGATGAGCTCACCCATCTTGGAAATACCTTCGCCATACATTATGTCAAACTCAACCGTCTTAAAGGGTGGCGCTACCTTGTTCTTGACCACCTTGACTCTTGTCTGATTGCCAACGACCTCATCCTGATCCTTGATGGCACCTATACGGCGGATATCGAGCCTTACCGAAGAGTAAAATTTTAGCGCATTGCCGCCGGTGGTGGTTTCCGGGCTGCCAAACATAACTCCGATTTTCATACGTATTTGATTGATAAAGATGATCATGCATTGTGAGCGGGAAATCGAGCCGGTGAGTTTCCGCAACGCTTGACTCATGAGCCGGGCTTGCAGACCTACATGTGTATCGCCCATTTCGCCTTCAAGCTCTGCGCGCGGCACCAATGCAGCCACGCTGTCAATTACAATCACGTCAATAGCGCCTGAGCGGACCAGCGTATCCGCTATTTCAAGCGCCTGTTCGCCGGCATCAGGCTGGGAAATAAGCAGATCGTCTACTTTGACGCCCAATTTCTTGGCGTACCCGGGATCGAGTGCATGCTCTGCGTCAATAAATGCGCAATGCCCTCCTGCCTTTTGTGCTTCCGCCACGCAATGGAGCGCAAGCGTTGTCTTGCCTGACGATTCCGGGCCATAGATTTCAACGACACGACCAAGGGGCAAGCCCCCAATACCAAGAGCGATATCGAGTCCCAAAGAGCCCGTCGACACGGACTCGGTTTCGACCACATGGTCCTCGCCCAGCTTCATGATGGAGCCCTTACCGTGCGCCCGCTCGATTTGCGACAACGCTGCTTCGAGAGCTTTGCTCTTGTCTGTATCGTCCATTTCCACCAACCGAAGACCGCTATCAGCCATATTCCCTCTCCTTATTCCACGTCCTTATGAGTCGATCAATGCAACCCATCATCTGGCTACCGTTATCATCCATTTGTTCATATTTTGTTCTATAATGCAAGATATTTTTTTAGTGCAGAAAATCAATTGGTTAAACCAATATGTTCTTTATATGTTCTCACCATTTTCTACCTATAAATAAAAATACCAATTCGTTCGATTTTAGGCACCTACTAGCACTTCAATTCAATATTCTTATGTTATAAAATTTATCCCACTCCCCACCCCCTTTACAGATCGTACTTGAAACCGCATAGATAGGTGAGATTTTAACGATGACGTTGCCCCATACCGCAGAAATTTAGGTTCCGTTCGGAACTGGTGCCCAAACACAGTAAATACAAAAAAGAGGATCAAATGATCGACCTGATGAATATTGCCCGTACCGAAGCAGATGGCGGCGATTTGTTCGGACTTCTCGAAGGTATGTTCGAACGGGCGGATGTCCGACCCAACGGATACCCCGATGCAGTGGTTTGGCAAGGTGGCAATCATAACGGTTCATTAAAACCGGTAGCCCATTCAATGACCGACGCGTTTGCTTTGTTGGGTACCATTGCGGCGATCGATATTCTTGGCCTACCGTTTTATGCGGTCCCTATGTGGTCGCAATACCGGCACGATCATAATCTAGAGCCCTTGAGTTGGTTCGGTAATATGCCCTGCATTTCCATCAAATGGTCGACGGCAGGTGACGCCTATGTAAACGACGGCAAAGGCGGCAAAGTAGTGGTTATGGGCAAGTCCGGTAATGCACCACTGCGAACCCAGGCGGGGGTCTATTGTAACGTAAGGCCATACGGACCAATTACCTGCGTGCGCTGCATGCCATGCCTACCCTATTCACAAGACAAACAAGTATTTGGCATCAACCCGGAGACGGGTCTAATCCATTCGGAAATGAACACACCAGGCATTCAACTCGCTTATGCAAATCGTCTGTTCCTAAGGATGGTACATGAAACCGGACATTTGGGTCGCGTCGCCACCAAGCCAACCCAAGCGCAAGAGGACGGCATCAATGCTGGACTTCATAGCTGGCTTTTACAGGGCACCAAATTTGAAGTCGGGCGTAAATACGCGGTCGACCCTTACGAAGAATTCAAAGACGAAATAGACAAAATCATTGCTATGCTGCCATCAGACTTCAAAGAGGGTATGGAAAATTGGAGCGGACGCATCGAACAGCATATATCCGACACTAATTACGGATTACTGGTCTGGGACCTTATCGAACAGCGCGATTGTATTGTCTTAGCCACCGACCTCGACGGCGACCGCTTGACCGACCTTATGGCAGACATCTCTGACCCACTGCGCGCCTTCAGCGGTATTGTCGCAAAACATTTGGGTCATGACGTAGATGTCCGAGCGATGTGGAGCGATATGGGTTACATCACCGGCAACGGACGCGATATGACTTCAGTCATGCACCGCATGTCTGGCCCGGCAATTCATGAGCAGACCTTGGGTTCAGCAGATGCGATGTTGCTTCGTTTGCTAGATGGCGACGAATGGGTCGGCGGCACCAAACAACCCTACGATCCACGAATACATTTCGTCCTAATCCGCGACGCCTATATCGATGCCAATCAGGGCGATGGCAAACTCAAATCGTTCCTTGACGATGCCCTAGCGAAGTTTGATGAAATATACAATGCAGGATCACGCCCAGGCTTCCTCGATGGTTACAAAGCACTAAAAGAAGCAATCAAACCTTGGGGCAACTGAAATAATTCTAAGCGGGGACGGTCTTTACATTTTTCTTCATGTGCAGATAGCCGTAGTTGGGCGGCCAGAGCCCAGGACCAATATTACTATGTCGCCCATAGTTATAGAAAAGTGTGCGGAACGATATAGATCTAGTTAGGGCGAATGCCTACTTTAAAGACTGACGAGCCCCTCCGGTTAAGGGAAATTTGATTGCTACTATATGAGACTAGATACTTCCTAGAACGGCGACGTTTAGCGATTTTCTACTTTTTTGTCCTGAAGCTCCATCAAACAGCATGTGGTTAACGGAATTTTGACAATGGTAAAAAATTCATACTTTAACTAGATAAAACAAGACTAATTTAGCTGGTGTAAAATTTGCGTTTGGGGTCAGATTTAACCCAATGGGATAGCCTTACACCGAATACTTAATTGTTGTTACAGGGAGACTGATGATGTTGCTAGAAGGTTCATGTCACTGCGGTAAAGTGAGCTATAGTGTAGTGTCTCATACCCCTTACCCCTTTTCCCGCTGTTACTGCTCAATTTGTCGAAAACTAAGCGGCGGTGGCGGGTATTCGATCAATATAATGGCTGAAGCTAAGACCTTGAAGGTAGAGGGTGAAGAGTATCTTTCCGTCTACCGATCACCTCTGAATGATAGGGGTGTTTATGAGGAAGATGGTTTCGGGTTTTCACGCCGCAGCTTTTGCAAACACTGCGGTAGCATGATGTGGAATTTCAACAGTAAACATTCCGACTGGATTTATCCATTTGCCTCATCTGTCGATACGAAACTACCCACTCCACCCGAAACACGTCACATTATGCTCAAACACAAAGTGCCGTGGACAATTGTGCCGAAGGAAGACCAGCAGTTTGAACAATACTCTGACGAGAGCGTTGAGGACTGGCATAAAAACCGCAATCTTTACAGCAAAATTTAATTTCGTTCCCATGTTTTCGAATATCCCGCTCGACGGTCCAGTAGTCATTTTCGATTTGGAGTGGACTGCATGGGAACGATCCCAAGAACAAAATTGGTCAGGCTCTTACCAAGAACGCGAGATAGTCGAAATTGGCGCGGTCAAATTAGATGGCTCAGATGGCCTAAAGGAAACAATAACATTCGAGTTACTAGTTAGACCCACAATTAATCCCATTTTAAGCCAATACTTCACCAATTTAACTGGCATCACGCAAACAATTCTTGATAACGAAGCAGTAAGTTTTCGCGACGCACTAACGCTGTTCGAAGGATTCGTGGGCTATGACGAAAAAACACCCATCCTTTGTTTAAGTCAGGATGCCGGTGTCCTACGGCACAACTGTGAGCTAAACCAAATATTATGTCCATTCGAGACAGAACGATTTTACAATGTCCTCCCTGAGATAGCAGCTGCTTCAGGACGTGACCTAAGCAGCTTCAGTAGCAGCAACTTACCCGAAATATTCGATTTTCCGCCGCCCGCGAATGCACATCGAACACTCGGTGATGCCCGCTGTATTGCAGAGAGTTTGAGATTGTTAAGTGGGTTCAGCTCAGAAACCAGGCATTAGGGATGCATGTGAAATTCTCCCCCGGGTGCGTAACAAATTTATGACCCAACAAACCATATGCCAGAATAAAACATCATCAGAAAATTAATCCACACAATGGAGTTACAGTATGTCAACCGAACCGACAGGCGCCTTAGCTGAATTCACGTCTGAACTAAAGCTTGAAAATATTCCCAAAGACGTCCGCGACTCCTGCCGAGTTCTTATACTTGATGCCCTGGCTTGTGCGCTCGCCGGTCATCAGGGTGAAGAAACCAGTCAGCTCACCGCTATGGCTGCGTCTCTAGGTCAATCACATGAAAGCGCCGTCTTTGGCGGACAACCGTTATCCTTGGCAGGAGCAACGCTCCTCAATGGATATTTGGTGACCGCCGTTACAATGTGCGATGTACACCGCCCAACGCTAACGCACGTCACGCCGGAAGTTATTCCCCCCGCATTTGCCATCGCAGAAAGAGATGATGTCTCAGGTGCTGATCTGTTGGCATCCATCGCAGCAGGGCTAGAAGTCACAACGCGAATTGGCATTGGGTTAGATTACCCAATTTTTCGTAGTAAAGGATGGCACGGGCCGGGCGTCATCGGTCCATTTGGTTCAGCCGCGGCAGTTGGCCGACTGCGGGGTTTCAATTCTTCCACTATGGCCCGTGCGTTTGGGCTTGCTGGCGCTCAATCCGCCGGCACTTTCGCTGCGTGGGGAACGCCCACTGTCAAATGGCATCAATGCCGCGGGGCACTCTCCGGCCTTATGGCCGCGCTGTTAGCGGAGCAAAATTTTGTCGCAACCGAAGAATTTCTCACAAAGGAAGATGGCGGCCTCTATAACACCTATGCTGAAGGTGGCCTACCGGAAGTAGTGTCCAGCGATCTTGGCAGCCGGTGGGAACTACAGCAAATTGCACTAAGGTTGTGGCCGTCGGCAACCGCCTTGCAGGAAGTCCTTACAGCTTTATACAAGCTCATCGAAGACAACCAAATTGATTTTGATGACATTGCAAAATTAACAATTTACCTAAGTGAGACGCCGTACAAGATGCATGGTGGCTTTTCAACTTATAAAGCCAAATTCGAGGCCCTACTGTCGGCACATTATGTTGCTGCCGTGTTTTTGCGGGACCATACGCTTACCTTAGCACAATTCGAACCCGCTAGTTACGATGACCCAACTCTCCGTAAATTCGCAGCTGAACGTGTAGAAATTGTCCATGACAGAAGTCTGGCGGGCGGACAATGTTCCACTGAAGTGTTAACTCAATCAGGGAAAAAAATTCAGGCTCACTGCGACTATCCGTTAGGTGCTCCCGAGAACCCAGTTACATCTGAACAAATTGAAGACAAGTTTCGAACCTACGCGGTGTCGCGTATTTCAAAGGATCATGCACAAAATATAATCGATGCTATCAATGATTTGGAAAACGTATCATCGACTCGGGACCTAATCGCTTTGCTGAGTGCAGCTTGACTTCAAGCTACCGATCACCGAGAACCTCTCAGTGCACGATTACTCCATCAATACGTGGGCGATTAATCCGCGGCGCTTAAGTTCTCCGCCGCTTTCTTGCCATTTCTGCCGTCAAGGAGCTCGAAATTTACTCGCTGCCCTTCCGTCAAAGTTGTCATGCCCGCTTTTTCAACCGCCGAAATATGAACGAACGCGTCGTCGCCGCCTTCGTCGGGAACTATGAATCCAAACCCTTTTGTGGGGTTGAACCATTTAACTGTTCCAATAGACATCCTGTAGTCCTTCGTAATGCAATTAGTGCCGGTGCAATGTACACCATCAATTATTTCAGTTCAAAAAAACGTAAGAGTTGCTAAAAGCCCTATCATGATAACGAGCAAAACGTCACGTTTTCGAGCACTGATACTTTTCATATGCGGGAATTCGTTTCGTAATGCAACGAAAATTTATGTGTTAAGAAAATTCAAATATTTACCTCATCGTTGGCATAAGTATCCAAATTCAGATTAAATTGTAATGTGACGACAACAGCACTCGTTTCAACTGGCTGGCAATTCTGTATAATTTCGAAAACTTTTGGAGGCAAGAAGATGAGTGATGGGCTCCAGCGAGACATGGTCATTGACCTACTCAACAAACTAGGCAGCGAACAAGATCAAGAGGTTTTATCTGCCGCACGCACACTTCACGCTGAAGTAATGGAGTATGGTCAAAGCTGGGATAACCTCCTGGTAGGAGAAAATTCTGCCGAC
>CAYZMI010000005.1:11818-64909 GCA_964479475.1 uncultured Rhodospirillaceae bacterium
ACCGGCAATGATGCCGATACGCTGGCACTCATCAATCAATTACTCAAACGTAATGGCAACTCGGATGAATTTCGAAAAGAATTGGAAGAGTACAGGAAAGAAATTGACGATGGCGAGTTCGAGAATAGCGACCACCAATACATACGTGCACTGCACCACCGACTAATGAAATGAGGAGTGGTGTCGATGGGGTCAGAAGTTAGAAGTTCGGAAAATGGTCTGCAACGTTGATCACTTAAATTTAGATATTTAGCAAAGATAATTTGAGGGGTATGTGGGGTATGTAGTGTCGGGAAAATAGTAAACTCAGTACGAATAAGCGGCCGTAGGCTCGTTGTTGGTGCCTTCTTGATTTTATCTACGTTCCAAACGATTAGCATTGCCGACGAAATCAAGGCCTTAATTCATAAGCTCGAATTACTTAAGACATAGGCATCGCATAAACTTGAATACAAAAAGTTACGAGGAATGCTCGACGCGTACCTTGACACTATTCGTCCACTACGGCGATACCCTGAATTTCCACCATCATATCCGGTCTGGCGAGCCCGTCGCAGGTGATCAGTGCGCTGGCGGGCCATTTATCCTGTTCGAAATACTCGGCGCGGATTTTAACAAACTCATCGCCGTTACGAGAGTCCGTAATAAAAACCGTCATCGTCACCAAGTCAGCTAAAGTGGCTTCAGCGCGATCGAGCGTTAACTGAATATTCTTGAATACTTGCCGAGTTTGCGCCGCGAATTGGCCAGCGAGCGAATTACCTCCTTCATCGATGGGCGCACCATGACCTGCAACCCAAAGCATCTTCCCTCCGCTTGTAATCACAAGTGGTGAAAATGACCGGTCCCGTTGCCAGGTTCCAGCAGAATGTTCTCTTTGTAACATATGACCCTCCCTCATAGTTGGTTAGCGCCAGCTTCAATACCCAATCCTTTATCAGGGAGCATTGGCCAAGAGATTTGGTTGGCGCACACGGAATTGTCTTTAATCCATCAAATTGCGCACCGCGTGCATACCCAGTCGATATACATTTGGTCCAAACCCGCAAATAATACCCACTGCAACGCAGGTTAATTGCGAGGGTGGCCGATCGTCGCGCTGGTATATGTTAGTCGTGTGCACCTCAATGACCGGGACCGCCATTGCACTGACGGTGGATTGTAGCACCAGAGAGGTCCGTGAAAAGGCGCTGGCGTTGAGCACAACACCTTGCGCCTTGTTATCGGCCTCCTGCAGCCAATCAATTAAGTGACCTTCATGATTGGACTGACGAAATTCAATATCGCAACCCAATTCCTTGGCCTCACTACGGCATAAATTCTCAACGTCGGAAATAGTTTGCGTACCATAGAGATTGGGTTCCCGATCACCGAGCATATTATGGTTGGCACCAAGCAGGATATAGATTTGCGGCTTAGCCATCCTTTTTCCTCAGAGATTGGGACTCAAGAGCTTTTCGACCGACAGTCCAATCCCCAGTATGCGGCGATCAGCCATGTTCTCCCCCATCAGTGTAAACCCCACCGGCGGAGTACCAGGGGCATGGCAGGGGATGGTGAGAGCGCAACGGTCCAGTAGATTGGCGACACAAGTATTACGGATAATTATAATGTGAGGATCGCGCAGTCGCTCATCGCTTCCGTAAAATTGCGCTATGGGTGGCGCTGTGATTGGCAAGGTGGGCATAATCACTGCATCAAAGGCTCCGGTAAGTAGCGCCGCCCGGGACATAAAGCCTTTACGGAATTCGAGGATCTCATAGTAGTCAGCGCCGCTGAGCTGAGCGCCACCAAGAAACCTCTCGGTAATTCGTGGGTCCATCTGACCCTGACTATGTTCAAGCCTATCACGATGGATGGAATAACCTTCCACCATTGCCGGGAAGCGAGTGCGCCCCATTCCACCTAGCTCCGCTAGTTCCTCAAACGGAAACGTAAGGGTTCGTACGCCGGCGTCCGATAATTTTTGCACTGATTGGTGAAAAGCATCCGAAACGGTTGGTTCCAAATCATCCATAACAAGAGTATCGGGGATACCGAAACGTAACCCGTCGAGCGGTACTGGAACGGGACAATTTGGCACTTCATTAGCGAAAACAGCATCTACCAATGCACAGCATGCCACAGTGGGGGCAAGGGGGCCGACCGAATCCAGCGTCGTCGAAAGAGGAAAAATTCCATCGGTGGGTATGCGGGACTTGGTTGGTTTAAAACCAGTTAACCCACAAAATGCAGCGGGGATACGTACCGAACCGGCTGTGTCGGTTCCCAGACCAGCGGCAGCCATACCATCCGTCACAGACACTGCCGCACCGGAAGATGAGCCACCAGGAATTCGCCCGGTTTCACGGTCATAAGGGTTGAGGCAATCGCCAAAATGGGGGTTAAGTCCAAGCCCACCGCACGCGAATTCGGTAAGATTAGTAGTTCCCATAACCACGGCGCCTGCCGACCGAAGCCGAGCTACGACAGGAGCATCCACCTGTGCCGGTGGCTCGTTATTCCTTGTTACCGAACCGGCGTAGGTCGTCACACCAGCGATGTCGCATAAATCCTTAACCGAGACTGGAATACCGGCGATTGGCGACGGAACGACCCCCGCCGCTCGAAGGCGGTCGCTAGCGTCGGCCGCAGCGAGAGCCGCATCGCGAAATACACGTATAAAAGTGCGGGAACCTTCCCCATTCGGATCTTCAATTTTATCAAGGGCCTCTTCGGTCAGTTGGCGGCTGGTGGCGACACCATTTTCCAAATCCTGGGCTATGGCAAAAATTGGTCTCATGGCTGACCCCATTGTCGGTTTATCAATGTAAGAAGAATAGCCTATTCCAGTGATTGACACGACAAGAACTGTCCTTGTGTCCGCCCTCAATTACGGGCTATCTCATTAAACACCTTTGATCTCCTAATAATTCAGTACGGGACACCACGGTGGTTGAACTCTGGATACCGATCACCTTATTTGCCGCGTTTATGCAGAATTTGCGATCGGCACTACAAAAACACATCAAGGGCCGGCTATCGACGGGTGGCGCCGCTTATGTTCGTTTTTGCTATGCACTACCGTTCTCGGTCCTGTTGCTTATAGGCCTGACACAAGTGGGGGATTATACGCTTCCAAAACCCAATACTTTATTCTTCTTCTATTGCTTGCTCGGTGGGATCTCGCAGATTCTGTTTACCTTTCTACTCATCTATTTATTCTCGTTCCGGAACTTCGCAGTTGGCACCACTTATTCCAAAACTGAGGTCATTCAGGTAGCACTCCTTGGCCTCGTATTGCTGGGAGATACCATCGGGTTAATTGGCGTCTTTGGTATTTCAATAGGTGTTATCGGCGTGATGACAATGGCAGTCGCGCACACGAAAGTTACATTTAAGAACCTTGTAACCAGTCTATTTGAACGGACCACCCTTTTGGGACTTCTCTGCGGACTATTTTTAGGTGCCTCGGTGGTCTTTTTTAGAGGTGCCACCTTGTCACTAGAAATGGGCGCGGTGTTGGAACGCGCAGCCTTCGCCCTCGCCGTTGGACTTATAATACAAACGGTTATTATGGGAGCCTATTTAAGGTTACGCGAACCCGGCCAGCTTACCGATGTGATACGTCATTGGCGACCCGGCCTATTAGTCGGGATCGTGGGTTTTTTTGGTTCAGCGTGCTGGTTCGTAGCCTTTACCTTACAAAACGCGGCCTATGTGCGTGCTGTCGGGCAAATCGAATTGGTTTTTACGTTCATTGCCTCAATATTTATCTTTAAAGAACGAATAAAGCCTATTGAAATATATGGGATTATATTAATTCTAGTCTCTATACTTATTCTTGTATTGTATGGCTGATCCCAAGCTGAATGATTTGGTAAAGCCGATTAAAATTGTTCCCCAGATTGTAGGTTTCTGGCGCGGTGAATTCCGCGCCTATTGTTTTCTTATCCTCGCCTTTTTGTTCATGGCTCTCAACGTAATCGTAGGGCGTGCAGTCCACACCGAAATACCGCCGTTGGGATTCTCTTTCTGGCGTTGGCTATTGGCATGTTTTTTATTCTTGCCTTTCTCCTACCACCATCTTCGCCAACAATGGCCGTTGGTAATTGAAAATTGGAAAATGTTGATTTTGATTAGCGTCGTCATGATTCCACTGGGTAACAATTTGATCTATGTAGGTTTACAAGAAACCACAGCGCTGAATGGCGGGCTTATTCCAGTGGCGCGACCAGTAATAATACTCATGTTGTCTTGGATTTTATTTCGCGGCACCGTGACACTTTATCAGTGGCTGGGCATCTCCATCGCCATGTCAGGCGTACTGTTAGTACTTACCCGAGGCGAACCTTCAGTACTTGGAGATTTTTCGTTTAACCATGGAGATTTGTGGCTTGTGGGTGCGAGCCTTGGAATCGCAACTTATCAAGTGCTTATCGGACGGATGACTAGGGAACTGCATCCCAGAGTGCTTCTACAAATAACCATGGTGATTGGTACGCTAATGATGTTGCCACCCTATTTAATAGAAACTGCGGTTGCGCGCCCCGTAGAACTAACAGGGCCAGCACTAAGCGCAATCGTATTTTGCGCAATTTTTCCATCGATCTGTGCCGTTTATTTAATCAATGCCGGCATTAGGATCTTAGGACCAGCTCGGATGGGTATTTTTAACTATCTCCCACCATTGTTCGTCGCAGCCATCGCTGTACCGGTTCTCGGGGAAACCTTAGTTTGGTACCATCTAGCCGCTTTCGTAATCGTTACAATGGGAATTATAACGTCAATTCGGGGTGGGATGTTAAAAAATGCCTCCGTACCCAAGAGGGAAAAGGGCAATTGATCAAATGGTACGACAGGCAGACTGGTATATAGACTTCGTCTCCCCTTACCCCTATTTACAACTTCCGAAGTTTGAAGGATTTCCCAAAAACTTTAATATCCGAGTAATCCCGGTCCTATTTTCTGCACTTCTTCAACATTGGGAAAATAAAGGACCTGCAGAAATTCCCGCCAAGCGGCTTCAAACATATCGCTATTGTCACTGGCTCGCCCACAAAAGGGGGATCCCGTTCAAAACCCCGCCGCGGCATCCCTTCAACCCGATACCGTTGTTACGATTAGCGGTTACAGTCGCAGACGACCTCCAAGCTATCAAAATTATATTTCATCATATTTGGGGTGAAGGCCAGGATGGCCAGGACCCCAGTTCGCTTGCCGCTTTAGGCCAAAAACTGGGTATCAGGGATGTTGAAAAACGGACCAGCGACCAGGCGGTGAAGGACAAATTGCGGTCTAATACAGATGCTGCCATTAAAACCGGGGTGTTTGGCGTGCCCACTTTTGGTATTGGCAATGAATTGTTTTGGGGTGATGACGTGACCGATATGATGCTGGATTATGTAGCAAATCCTGATTTCTTCACGAGTGGCGAACTGAGCAGGCTCGCTAATCTACCAGTTGGAATGGAGCGCAAGGAGAGTCGATTAAGATAATCGGCCTTTGAAGTTCGCATCAAAGTATTGGTGGTTGAATTAAATCCCGATAAGCATTTAACCCTTTAACGGCCACGTGTTCGAAATATTGCGTCGATTTTTAAAAGGCAATGACTGTGAGACACACGTAATGAATCGTGACTAAAAACCTAAAATTTAGTAATTGATATTCTAAATGGGTAGAAAAATTTTGTAGGTGGGGTATCAGTATTAAATTCCGTGGAGACTAGTAACAATACCTAAATTTTCGACACTGCAGATAGAGTCCTTGTTCAACAGATAGTGGACCATATGAAGTTACTGTTTTGTCCGATTCTCTTGGCCGATGCCGTTCAAGCAGGTCGAGAAAAGGGAAAATTAATATGCTGACACTTTATCACGGCGTAACATCAACCTGTTCTAAACGCGTCAGAATTACGCTCGCCGAAAAGGGAGTTGACTGGGATAGTGTTCATTTAGATCTCGCCCAACGCGAGAATCTCGATCCCCAGTACCTTAAGCTCAACCCAAATGGTGTGGTGCCAACCCTGGTTCATGACGGCCACATAATTTATGAATCCAATTTTATCATTGAATATTTAGACGATATTTTTCCCGAACCCCCGTTGCGTCCGGCAGACCCATACGACCGCGCTCATATGAGGATTTGGATGGATCAGATTGAGCACGTGCTACATCGTAATATCAACACTGTCTCATGGATAAAACAGGGTCGCTATAGGAGATTTGACGGATTGACTGAAGAACAATTACAGGCTGTATACGACAGTCAGGCTACGGAAGAAAAGCGAGCACTCCTGAAGAAAAGGCTCAAAGAGGGGGTTTCACAAGCGGACTTAGATTTCGCCGAAGCACGCGTTGCGGAGGTTCTCGATAGGATGGAAGACCAACTACAAGACCGCCCATGGTTGTGTGGGGTCGAGCTAACCCTCGCAGATATAAGCGTTGCACCATTTATCGAACGGTTCGAGGCCAACGATATGCCCGGGCTGACCGATTGGAACAAAAGACCCAAGCTAGGCAATTGGTGGCAACGAATAAATACGCGCCAATCATTCAAAACCGCGTTCGCCTTCCGACCACCCGAGGTAGGATAAATTGACACTATTCCTTACGAATGACGAAGTGGAACAGCTCGTATCTGTGGAAGACGCCATCGAAGTGTTGGAGCCAACGTTTGCAGATCTCGGCGGAGGGCGCCTATCGAGCAGGCCCCGCACACTTAATTACACCGGCCTAGGCGATGGCGAATTCTACCTATACTCCAGCATGGATGCATCCGTACCGCGTTATGGCGTCCATCTCATACGGATGACGTCAGAGCATTTGTCACGAAAAATGGTCGCTGGTTTTCCGCGCCGATTTCAGATTCCAAACCCTGCTGGGAAGTTTTCGGGTTTGATAATTATGTTCAGCATTGAAGATCACTCACCGCTAGCATTGTTCCAGGACGCCGTACTAAACCGGACTATGATAGGCGCCACCAGCGGCATTGCCGCTAAATATATCAGTCGCGAAGACAGCGAGGTCATGGCACTATTGGGTGCGGGTTGGCTGGCTCCAACCCAAGTAATTGGCCACTGTGCTGTGCGGCCAATCCGTGAAATTCGGGTCTATGGCCCGACCGAAGAAAATAAGATTAATTTATGCGAAAAAATGGAGGGTCGGGTTTCAGCAAAATTAATCCCTGTGAACAGCACGGAAGAAGCACTCCAGGGTGCCGACATAATCGCTTGCGCGACAAACTCATATGAACCTGTATTCGATGGCGCCATGCTCAAACCTGGCCATTACGTGGGATCCCTACAGGTCGGGGAACTCGACGATCTTACTCATGAGACCGCCGATACGATTACTGCGCGGGCGCGAGAGCCGGCTACTATTTGGCATATGAATTCAGGTGAGGAACCACCAGATCAGCTTTGGCTAGACCGCTGGAAACCGCACTGGAACGAAAAGCTAAAATTCTTAGGTGAGATCGTAGAGGGACTTGATCAGGCGCGCACCCGCAATGACGATATTACGCTATACGGCGGTGTCGGCACAGGCCCCTCAAGCGGGCTGGGTTTACAATATATTCCAGCTTGGGTTGCCTACCAACGCGCTAGAGAACAGGGTGTCGGCTTCGAAATTCCCGATGAGTTGTTCCTACAGGACGCACATCCGTAAATTTGTTCACCAATCCCCAAAATTAGCTTTCCAATCGTCCATGCTCTGATAGCTGGGATCAGCAATGCACTTTGACTCGCATGCCGCCAGCAACTCATCATCCGTTTGAGAAAAATCGATTGGCTGCGCGTGTGGTTGATCTATATACCAAGGTGTCGCCCAATAGATTTCGAATCGATTGCCTTCCGGATCGGCGAAATAGACGGATAGCGCCGCACCATGATCGATCGCAGCAACCCCCTGGATGCCTGCATTTTTTACACGATCATACATCGTACGCACGTCAGCCAGACTATTGACTTTAAAAGACATCTGATTGACCGTACTTACGTTATTAGCGGGTCTCCCTTCGGCCAGTACAATGTGATGATGCTCCTCTGGATCCCTGCTAAGAAATGCCATCTCAGAACCGCGCGAAGATGTGCCCCGGTCAGTCACGGTAAAGCCCATGATATCAACGTAAAAATCCACCATAGGCCCTATATCAACAACGTTGACGCCGATATGACCAAACTTCATCTCGGGAATGTTTGCCATAACTTTCTCCGATGCTTGAATTCAAAGGATAGATTATCGCATACATAATGGGGGAAATAGACCTGAAGTACCAATTGCGTCAAAATTTCGTATACTTATAGTCTGCACAGATCGGAGGAGATCGGCAAATGATCTCAGGATACGAACACCCAGCACTGCCAGAGACGCATTATCTCGACAATCGTATATTTACTGATGAAACCATTTTCACGCAGGAGAAAAATGACATTTTCGAAAATGTCTGGTTATTTATTTGCCATGAAAGCGAACTTAGCGAACCAGGGGATTTTCGTACGACTTCTGTTGCCGGCAAACCTATCATCATGGTTCGCGGGTCCGATAGCGTCATCCGTGCATTTTTTAATGTGTGCCGTCATCGCGCGGCGCCTGTAGTACGAGAAGACGCGGGCAACGCAACAGAATTTCAGTGCTTTTATCATTTATGGACTTATGATCTGGACGGGGCTTGTACTGGCATCAGCAAACCCGATGGGTATACAGCTGTCAAACTTGACCGTGATCAGCTCGGCCTCATTCCGGTTCGCTGTGATAGCATTGCCGGATTGGTGTTTGTTTGCCTTAGCCAAAGTACGGAGCCACTGGAAGACTATGTCGGACCCATAATTGAGCCAGTTCTCGAGCCACTCGCCGCGGCGCCGCTAAAAGTGTTTCACTACAATAAGGCCGATCTAGCCGCTAATTGGAAGCTGTGGCAAGACAACAATAGCGAGCGCTATCACAGTATGCTCCATTTCATCAATCGCAAGACCCTGCCATGGGTTACTGGGAAAACCAGCCCAATGAAGCTGCGGCTATTTGATAAAGGCCATAGCGGCTATTGGTCCGACGGCAAGGCCACTGTGGAGTACGACGCCGGCGGGTATGAAGATGCCTCGGTGGGAACGCTCCCCGGACTGCGCGACAACGAAATGCGTGTCATTAATATCTTTCCTGATCTTATGATCAATATTAGAGCAAATGTGATTCGACTCGATCGAATGGTACCTGTGGCAGCGGGTAAGACGATGGTAGAATGGCGCGGTCTTGGACTAATAGATGTACCAAAAGAAATCGAAGAGGATCGACTGCGTCATCACAATATGTTTTGGGGCCCAGCTGGCCGGAATTTAGGTGAAGATGTTATAGCGGTCGAAGCCCAATGGGCATCGATGCAAACGGATGTGGTGCGCTACAGCATCATAGCTCGGGAAGAAAATCTCAACCCCACTGACGACGCAAATGTTCGCGCCTATTACCAGGAATGGGGTCGACGCATGGGACGGGCACCCAACGCGCCGATGAATGGCGCAATGGAGCAATCAAATTGAGTGTCGATGCACTATCAATTCTCGTGGAAAAAGATGCTATATTCCAACTAATCCGAACCACCGCAGCCAGACTCGATGAAGAAGCGTTGGACGGTTGGTTGGCTCTATTCGCTAATGAAGCGCGATACGAAATCAAAACCTATGGCCCGGAAATTAAGGCAGATATGTCTTGGTGGCATTCAAATCGTGATGAACTTGAAAATATATTGTCTGAAGTCAAACAACATGTGCGCGATCCGGGGCAGCGGCTGCATTTGGTTACCCCTATCTCTATAGAGTTTTTAAACGAGCGAGCAACGTCTCTTTCGCATTTCAGCATTGTGCACACCGATACTGAAGGCAATAGCAAGATTTATGCTGCAGGCCGCTACGACGACACATTCATCAAACAAGACAGCCAATGGCTTTATGAAAAACATTGCGTAGTACTTGATACCCGCAAACTAGAACCTTTTACACACCTACCACTTTAAGAAATTATTTAATAAAATCCATTCGAGTCTGGACAAAAGCGCTGATATCTCAATTGATACCAGCGATTTGCGGATTGTTAATCAGAATTTCAGAAAGGCTTGTCTAAACCAAAATTGGCGATCCTATATTCAAAAGCCTAAATGAAATTTAGCTAATTAAAAAAAGAAAGACTCAAACTAACCCTGCAACCCAATCTTCCAACGGCTTAAAACTTGGGTCTGCGCGGCACTTTTGTTCATTAGCTAGCAATATCTCTTCATCAGATAGGGAGAAGTCCAACGCTGTTCTATTGGGTTGGGTAACATACCAAGATGTTGGAATGTACACCTCAACTCTGTTGTCTTCGGGATCCCAGAAATAAACCGACAGCGCATTGCCATGATCTATAGGTTCAACCTTTGGAACACCGGCCTCTATTAATAGATCGTAAGTGGTCCGCAAATCAGCCACCGTTTGGGCACGAAAGGAAATTTGGTTGACCGTATTGAACGATCCCTCAGGTCTTCCACTCATTACCACAATTTCATGATGCTCTTCGGCCGGATCGCGAGTTAGAAAGGCTATTTCTTCACCGCGAAATGGACCGCGATCAGCAACCTTAAATCCGAGCACCTCCTTATAAAAATCGACGATCGCATTAATATTGTTGACATATATTCCCACGTGCCGAAGCGTCACATCCGGTAATTTTCCCATCCCGGGCCTCCAAATTTTGTCCATAGCCCATTGTAACCATCCCGTATCTAGATGTAGAGCGGCAAAATGGCAGACTATTCTGGCGTGTTATCGTGGGGCATGCGAAGTGTTATATGCAGCTTTGCGCTGTTTAACGATTGCGACTTCACTGGGAGTCAGCACCTGTATCACCGCATCACGGGCACTTGCAGCACCCGGAATGTTCTGCTCCGTAGCCAATAATAGCCACAAACAACCCTCCATCTTGGCGGCACGGTCTTCGCTACTAGCTAACAACAAACCGAGATTGAGACGGGCATCGCCTAGTCCGTACTTGGCTGCCAAACGGTAGTAGTATTTAGCTTTAGCGAGATTAGCGTCGACGCCAAGGCCACGCTCTAAGAGATAAGCGACATTAAGTGCTGCTTCGGCCACGCCCCGCGACGCCGCGCTGAGGTACAATGAGACCGCTTTACCGAGGTCCAAGGGCACACCACTGCCATTTTGATACATCCTACCCAGCCGGAACTGGGCCATTGGGTGGCTTTGTGCTGCCGCAGAGCGGTACCAGCGAGCCGCCTTAAATAGGTCACGCGGTCCGCCAGTCCCGGTTTCTAACTTATACCCCAATAAATATTGCGCGGCAGACGAGCCGTCTTTCGCCGCCTTTTCATACCAACGTATCGCTTCCCCATAGGTCTGAGCCATGGCAGCTGGTAAAAGGAACACTGGCAACATCAGCCACAAAACAGCGACAAGTATTTTGTGAATGTGCACGAACTTAGCGTGCTTCATCCCCTCCCCCGACCTGTGTAAATGCTTATTATAGGGGCGTTTCCGACGAATCGTCAGAAGTCGTCCAACATAGATTCCCTGATTTGGGGAATTTGAACAGTTAGTATCTTGAAGTTGCACTACGGTCTCATAAAACAAGATAAATTTGATGGTTAACCAGCTTCCAGTAAATCAAATACATCACCGTCTCCGCGTACTCCCTCGACGTGGTATCGGTGCCAAAGTGCGTAAAACAACAACACCCACGCCGCGAAACCAGCCCGACGACGATTGCTGCAAAAAATCTTTTCCACAGCGCCAGGTCGGCAGAGGTCAGCGACACCTGCCTGCCGTGCCACCAAAGGTCCCAGTTTAGAACCCCGGTCTATCAACCACTCACCCACCGGAACGGTAAATCCACGTTTGGCGGAAAACGGTTTCGCCTCAGGCAACATCTTTAGCAACCATTTGCGCAAAATCCATTTTCCAATTCGCCCCCGGACCTTTAACTGGTCAGGAAGACGAAATGCCGCCCCAGTAACGGCAGAATCTAAAAGCGGCGTTCGTCCTTCAACACCATGAGCCATTAAACAACGGTCTAGTTTAATAAGCAGGTCATGTGCTAGCCAATCTGTACAGTCCATCGCCTGCGCAATTTGCAGGGATGTGCGGCCAACCCCACCTGCCACGGACTCACTCGTAGCAACTCCTTTACGCCAGTCACGGTTTTCCATACGTGCGACTTCTAGTCCCTCGAGTGCGCCCCGCGAACGCATCGCCCGCTTATATTGCCACCACGGCCGCATCATAGAGCGATATCGACCATATCCTCCAAATAGTTCGTCACCACCCTCACCGCAGAGAATAACTTTAAGCTCTTGGCCGGCAACCGCCGCTAGTTTGTAAGTTGGTAATACTGCGTAATCTGCAACAGGATCGTCCATAACGCGTGCAATATTAGGCAAGGTTTCCCAAAAATCTTGTTCTGTGAAATCTACTTCGACATGTTCCGCGCCGACCGCTGCAGCCACGGCGCGAGCATGCTCCCTTTCGTCGGTTGCCGAGGTATTCGAAAAACCAACTGTAAAGGCATTTACAGGACGGTCGTTTAGCTTTGCCATCAATGCGATCACAGCCGATGAATCGACTCCTCCCGATAAAAACATGCCGTACGGCACATCACTCCGTTGGTGAACTGTCACACTGTCAAGCAAACTAGCTTCAAGACGCTCTAAGGCGCTCCCTTCATCGATGTTCTCGGGTTCTCCCTCCGGAAGAGCGGGCAATCTTATACGGCGGGCAATTCTGCCAGCCTCTATAACAAGTGTTTCCCCGGGCAACACCCTGTATATGCCCGGGAAAATTGTTTCCCTTCCTGTCGTGAACTGCAATTGCAATAGTTCCATTGCTGCATCCGGACGAACATCTGCACAAACGACACCCGATGAGATGAGCGATTGAGGTTCGGAAGCAAAAGCAAAGCCGAACGAGCCCTCAGCGTAATACAATTGCTTGATGCCGAACGGATCGCGCGCAACGAGCAATTTTCTTTGTACAATGTCGTGGATCGCGATCGCATACATACCACGCAGATTTTTTGCGAATGAATCACCGTCTCGTTGATAAAGATGAAGCGGCACTTCACAATCTGACTTTGACGAAAATTCTACATCAGGTAATTCCTTACAGAGCTCGAGGTAGTTATAAATCTCTGCATTTGCAATAAGCGCAGTGCCACTTTGAAGATAAAAGGGCTGATCTCCCGTTTCCAAATCGATGATCGCTAAACGCCGATGCGCCATTCCAACACTGTCGACAAAATGCTGGCCGTCACCGTCGGGACCTCGATGGACTAAGCTTTCTTGCATAGCCCTAATGGCAGCGCGATTTGGCGGCGCACCCGACGCCGTCATAATCCCTGTGATACCACACATTAGGAAGCAAGCCTTTCGAATAGATCAATATATTGCGGAAGGACAACATCTTCCGCGTAATAGGTTTCATAGCGCCTCTTGCCGGCGACGGCCAGTCTCGTAGCCAATCGGGGGTCATCGACCAATTGCCGAATTGATTCCGCTAGGGCACCCGAGCTATCGACATCTATTAAAAGTCCCGTTACCTCGTCTTCTATAAGGGCTGAAGGCCCCTCGCTCGCGGCCGCAACAATTGGCACATCATGCATCCATGCTTCGATCACGATGTTACCAAAGGGTTCATGCCGCGAAGAGCAAACAAACACATCTGCCGCGGCTAGCAAAGCGGGAACATCATTTCGCCAACCAAGAAATCGAATCCGATCTAGAACGCCCAACTTTTTAGCCAGCTTCTTTAGCTGTCTTTCAAGAGGACCCGCTCCGCCCAGCCAAAGAAAAGTGTCTGGCAATTGGACCAAAGCTTCGATAAGGGTGTCGAAACCTTTATTTTCATGAAAACGTCCGAGAGCGAGCAATAAATTAACGTCCTCGGGCGTATCTTGTGCTTCTCTTTCAATGGCTTTCATAGGTTCATATGGCGCAAAGTTGGGAATAACACTCAAATCCTCCACATTCCAACCATGACCAGCATAGAATTGAGCCAAGTCGTCCGTCGTCACCAAGAGGTGATCGCATCGGTTATAATATTTTGGATCATAATACCCTCTCGGTGTTCCCAAATGGGGAAAAGGCCGATGGGGGGAAGAAACCGGGCACAACGATGATGCCCTATTCATCCATGTCAGAACAATATCCGGTTTAAAATGTTCGATCTCTCGTTTCAGCACCCATTTAGTCGAAAAATCGAGTACTCCACCATAACGGCAGGTTAAAATATTTATTCCCGCATCGCGCAAAATCTGTTCCCGGGTTGGTTCAGGTCGAATAATTAAAGTTTGCGAAATTCCTCTATGGTGAAGCGCCAGTGCTAGACGGGCAAAAAATGTCTCCGCTCCTCCTGCGGCGGCCCCCGCCATCAACTGCAATACCTTCATCAGTCGATGAACTCTTCAAACTTGTCTGCAGCTAATTCCCAAGTCCAACGGCGTTGCGATGAAAGCGACACAGAGCTCTGTTCAAGCCACAACGAATCGTCATTCAAGAGAAGAACCGCATGTTCAGCGAACGATTCATCGTCATCTGTAACAAAACCAGACTGACCATTGATTACCCTCTCAGGAATACAACCCACATTCATTACTACCGCCGGTACTCCTACAGCCTGCGCTTCACCAACTGCCAGGCAAAACGTCTCTCCTGGATCACCCCGATACAACAAAAGTCTAGCATTGGACAATTCGTTTGCGAGTTCTTCCTTAGCCACCGGTTCCTTCAAGATAACTCCTTCAGACGCCATAGTCGCCGCTTTGTCGAGTATAGGTTTAATTTTTTCTAGCCGCGCCACACCGTGTGCGCCATACGTTTTCGCACCGGTAAATAGATGTAGCTCCGCAGTTGGACACTCAGGGCGAATTCTCTTCTGCCAAATATCAAGCAACGGATCGAGACCACGCAGTGGATTGGAAGTAAATACGGCACGTGGCAATGGTGGTACATCATTTCGAGACACGGATAAAAATTCGTCGGATATTCCATATGGAATAGTCCGCCGCCCGCCATCTGGTGCCCAGCACGGGTATGTTCGTGCGTGATAATTCCCAGAAAACACAATTGTGGGACTTCTGTGCCATAACTTCCACAAGTAACGAAATTTCAATAAATAATTAGCAGGATTATGGATCCAAAATACCGCATTTCGCGCGTTCTTGACCAACAGCAGCAATTTATCGCTCCTATTAGCAATGTAGAGATCGCAGATATTTGGTGTCCCGCTCGACAATGGAACCCATTCGACCCCATTGCGTTGGATCCTTCTATTGCATTTATTATAAACCCGTACACGATGTCCCTTAGCTGCAAGGGCATTGGCCAATGAAACAAATGCCGTCTCGGCACCACCTAAGGGCCCAGAAGCAAGAGAATCCCCATCGAATTCGATACCGTCATCTGCCATGACGATATCTGCCATCAATCACCACCCGAACTCGTTTCAAGACGAGCCTTTAGATAAGACAGCACAGGATATAATCCGGCTAACAAAGCTATCAAGAACCCATAAGGGCCCTCGCGATAGCCACAACGCACGACATAGCATTTGTAAAATCTTGAGAAAATTCGCCGAATGTTATGTCCGAATGATCCAATATTACCAGAATCCCGCAGATCCTGAGCGCGTGCGGAGGAATAGCTATCGAGTTTAAGTATCAAACCCGAAATATTTAGATCAACGAAGTGTTGAATGGGCGTCACAAGCCTCGCACCTTTAGTCCCTAGAAATGTTAGTTTGGGATGTACACGCTCTGATCCCCATATTTTTGCCTTTTTTCTAAAGAGCGCTGCATGTGCGCCACGCCCGAATGATCCACCCCATCCGTACCGCACAAGACGTTCACCTATATGGTTATCAACCGGTATGTCATGCCAGGTTGCTGAAGACGTCTTTATCACAACAGAAATTTCTTCAGCTAGTTGGCTTGTTACCCTCTCATCCGCATCAATCTCCAATATCCACGTCCCGTCGCATGCTGCGATCCCCTGATTTCGTCTATCCCCTTCTCTTTCCCAGTCACCCTCTAAAATCTTGCACCCTTGATCTAAAGCAATCTGTTTTGATCGATCAGTGCAACTATCAAGCACAACAACAATTTCGTCGGTAAATTTTAATTCTTCCAAGCACTCCAACAGTTGCCGTTCTTCATTATGAACAACCACAAGTGCAGAAAGAGACATTTTTCTTCCTTCTGACATCATTTCACTTGACTTCGATTCCATAAATCGATTGTTGCAATTGTTGCATTTTCAACGGTTAGACTCGTCATAAGTGATTGGGTATCTAAATGATCAAAATCAGGAGCGCCTACCAATTTTTCATAAGGAATTTCAGTTTTTGCGACAGCACATTTACTTCCCCACGGAGCGTAATTAATTGGAGGGCTGGGTCCGAACAGTCCCAATGTCGGGACGCCCGTTGCAGCCGAAAGATGCATTAGCCCTGAATCATTACCAATGAATAATTGACAACGGCTTAGACATGCGGCTGCAGACAGAATATCAACCGAACCAACTAAATCTATACATCGCTCAGGAGGAATTGAATTTAAAATTGGAAGCGCTAGATCTCTCTCATCTTCACCACCTAGGACAGCCACGCGCGCACCGGGCAAAATTCCATCTTTTGCCGTAAGTAAATTCAAGAGAGAAACAAATCGATCAGCAGGCCAAATTTTTGCCGCCCAATTGGCCGTGGGACCAATTGCAATAATTGGGGTTTCACCGTTCATAAATTCATCAGCATAATTTTCCTCATTCCCCGACCACCAAAGCTTCGGAGATGGAGGATCGGGCAATTCCATAAAGTTCGCCAAAGCCTCTACCCGATGGAGGTCGTCGTCGACGCTTTGGAGAACCCGTCTCTTTTTTGCAACTAAAGTCCAAGCCAACCCAGATCCCCGCAAATCAACGACTAGGTCCCACGCGGTTCCAACTACGTTTTTCCAAAGGCTTAACCAATGTAACGAGAAGGGTTGCTTTACCAGAGCAATTCTTCTCAAAACCCCTGGGGTAAATTTAAACAAGGGAGCTGGCAGAGAGCCGCTAGCAATAGTAAAATGCGCATCTTCATATTTTTCGATAAGATGTTGAAGCAATCCAGTGGATAAAACTGCATCGCCAATGCGCGTAGAGCTAATGAAAAGTATGTTCATCTATGTTCTTTGCGACCCTATCAACAATAAATTTGTTTGGTAGACGTATTATATAGAATAGGAGGCCGCGAATTTGCACCTGAATTGGTCCTTATCCTGTCTTGCCAGGTGTCGCAAGTCTAACGACGATATTGGGTGATATGGAACTTTAAAATGTTTTTTTGTATTAATTGCTCCAGGTGACGTTGTATGGCCGATAAATCATTTATCGCATTACCAAACCGCCGCATCATAAATGTTTCCGGTGAAGACGCCCGAGAATTTTTACAGGGACTAATAACCAATGATATGGAGTTGGTTTCAGAAAATCGTGCGGTATTCGCAGCCCTCCTGACACCACAAGGAAAGTATTTACATGATTTCTTCATTATTGAGAACAAACATGAGTTTTACATTGATTGCGAAAAGGACCGCGTCGAAGACCTGATTGAGCGTTTCTCCCGATATCGTCTCAGAGCCCGGGTTTCCATACAAGACACTGGTGTAGAGTTAACCGTCTACGCCTTGACCGGAAAAATTAAAACTTTAGTTGATGGATTATCCATGGGCGAAGGTAGGACCAAACCGTTTGCCGATGGAATTGTATTCGAAGACCCCCGCACGCCAGCGTTAGGAGAGCGCGCAATAATTCCGTCTTCAATGGGTAATGATTGCTTTGAACAACTGGGGTTCTTAGAGCTGCCACTCAGCGATTACGATTCCCTTCGGTACACATTAGCTATCCCACAAGGTTCGCCGGAAATAGTGCCTGAGGTATCGTTCCCTATGGAATATGGATTTGACCGTTTAAATGGTGTGTCGTTCTCAAAGGGGTGCTATGTGGGACAGGAAGTAACGGTCCGGATGAAGAATCGCGATTTGGTAAAAAAAGACCTTGTTCCGGTCCGAATTGAAGGCAACCTAAACGAAAAAGAAAATAAAATTTATTTGGGCGATACTTTGGCTGGAGAATTGCGTGGTATTTGTGGTGATTTGGGTCTCGCACTAATTCGAAAAGAACATTTAGATCGAGCATTAACAAAGGGCTCTACACTTCAAATCAACGGGTCCCGCGTTTATCCAATAAATTACCTTCGTTAATCGTTTCAATTTAGATAGCCAACTCAGACAATATTTGAGGCAATTCTAAAAACCCATTTTTTGCAACAACCTGCTGCCTAGCTACATCGGATACTTAAGGTTGTTTAATGCCATCCCCGGCCGGAATGAAGCGTATATGTTTTGGTCTCGCCTCAGTACAAAATATTTCGGATAATCTATGTACAAATTGAATAGATTATACGTTACCGCATAACTCTATTAGAATTGAAATGTGGTCACAAAATTATTTAGGCGTTGTGGTTTGACAAAGAAGAATCACTATAAATTCAATTTAGGCTATTTTAATTACGATGCCGCATTGCAGTATGGTGAACGGCCCGCGCTAATTGATTTATCTGGCAGCAACCCACGAGAAATTAACCACGCTGAACTAAATCAGCGCATGGATCGTGTGGCTTCTGGACTGTGCACCATGGGCCTTAAAACTGGTGATCGTCTCCTTCTCGCTATGTCTAACCGCTACGAATTTGTAGAGGCCTTTTTTGGTGCGATGCGGGCCGGGGTCGTACCGATCCCTTTAAATACAAAGCTAGGCGCGGAAACAATTAGTTTCATCATCGATGATTGTCGCTGCAACGCCGCCATAATCGAGCCTTCTTGTAATCCACAGCTCGAAAATATTATCGATAAAAAAGAACTTTCAGTGCGGATCGCGCTTCCGTCGCCTCATTCAGGATGGACAGATTATGACAACTGGATTTCAACAAACAATGTGACGGCATTTCAATCTCCAGAAATTCCAGCCGATCAAGTTGCCTTTCTACCCTATACCTCAGGTTCAACTGGGCGACCCAAAGGTGTCCTACTAACGCATTCCGGAATGCTTTGGGCAATCCGATTGTCGCAAGAATTTTGGCCTTGTACCCCCGAGGACCGAACATTGGTAGCCGGCCCGCTCTATCACAAAAATGCTATGCGGGTATCTATCAAGCCAAAACTTTATGTAGGCGCTTCCGCCGTAATATTACCAAAGTTCGAGCCTCAAACATTTCTCCGTTCCTTAGCCGACTTTGGCTGTACAGATACCGGCGGAGTACCCGCGATGTATCGCATGATGCTCGCAGAAGAAGAATTATTGTCAGAACTCCAATTCCCCAATCTAAAAACGCTAGAGATGGGCTCCGCGGTAGTAGGAGCTGAACTAATCCAAGCCGTTGAGCGAAAATTCGGGGCCCAGGTAGAGGAAGCATATGGTTTGACCGAAGGTGGCGGCCCCCTACGTCAGCCTATCGACGGACGCTCAGTTCCCCGAGGTAGTTGTGGCGTAGTTTCCCCCGGTGTCGACATTAAGCTAATGGATGAAAACGGCAAAATTAATCCTCATGAGGGCGAATTATGGGTGCGTTCTCCTGCCGTTTTGGCGGGTTACAATAACCGACCAGAACTTAATAAGGAGCGCCTCACCGACGGTTGGTTGCATACAAACGACATATTTCACAAGGACAAAGATGGATTTTTCTTCTTTAAGGGACGCACTGATGATCAATTTTCCTGTGGCGGCGAAAACATCCAACCAAAGGAGGTCGAACTACTTCTCGTTCAGCACCCATCCGTGATTGATGCCGTGGTGGTTCCCATAAAACATGAGGTAAAAGGGCTAGCACCCGCCGCCCTAGTGACGCAAAGACCTGATCGGCCTACAGATGAAGTCAACATCAAAAATTTTTGCTTGGAATACGGGCCAGCCTATGCACATCCGCGGCGGGTAATTTGTATCGACAACCTACCTATAGGCGGTACCGGAAAAGTAGATAGAAAATTAGCTAAAGAAATCGTTGAACAAGCTATTGCCAGCGGGACCACTTTCACGGATTGATGATTATCTTTCCAAAAAAATTACGTTGTTCCATAAGTGCCTCTGCCTCGGCGGTACGTTCTAAGGGAAAGGTAGAACTGATAACAGGTGAAAACCGACCGGCCGAAATCAACGCAACACAAATTTCAATGTCCTCTTGGCTATAACTATTGGACCCGAGAACATCTAGTTCACGCACCCAGATAAACCGTAAATCGGTTTGGGGAGAATGCCCGGCTGTTGCGCCACAGGTCAGCACCCGACCGCCTCGCTTCGTCGCACGCAAAGAAGGGGCCCAAGTATCACCACCCGTGAAGTTCACCACCATGTCGGCGCCAATCTTACCCGTCAAATTCCACGTTTCTTTGCTGAAATCTTCCTCACTGTAATTGATCACGTGATCAGCGCCGATGTCCAACAACCTATTACATTTATTTTGAGATCCTGCTGCGGCGATCACCGTCGCGCCAACCATGCTAGCCAATTGAACACAGGCAACGCCAACGCCACCGCTAGCGCCCAAGACTAATATAGTCTCCCCATCTTTAAGCCTTCCACGGCTAAACAACATTCGGTGCGCAGTGCCATAGTTAATAGGAATTGCAGCCCCAACATTGAATGAAATATTCTCCGGCAACCTAACCAAAAATTTTGCTGGCACTCTAACCAGTTCAGCTAAACCACCAATTAATTCCTCACCAATCATCCCTTCGTCCGTTCCCGGATTAACCGTAACCCGGTCTCCAACAGACCAACTCTTGACGTTGCTGCCAACTACCGAAATATCGCCAGCAATATCGCCACCCGAAATAAACGGCATAGGGACTGGAAACCCGGGCATGCCCCGGCGAACAAAAATATCCAAGTGATTTAAGCCGCAGGCACGGACACGAACTATGACATCGTCGGGACCAGCACTAGGATCTGGCCAGTCACGATAAACGATGTTTTCAGCCCCACCCTGTTTTTCAATGACCGCAGCTTTCATTACACCCGTCCTTTTTTTCACTATAGAATTTTACCGATATGTGATTCAAATTTCTAACCTGTCTCTTGAAGGCTATGCTAGCTTGCCATGTTTAGGAGGAAGGTCATGGCAGAATGGATAGAGACCCATCGCGCGGTGGTGCATCAGTGGTGGTGTGATCATTTAGGACATATGAACGTGCGCTATTATGCGCATTTTTTCGACGATGCCGGCTTTCATTATTGGACCGGGATCCCTGAGGCCAAGGCTATCTTGGAACGGCAGGGCATCGGCGTGGTTGTCGCAAGAACTACCAACAACTTTATTAAAGAAGCACGCGCGGGGGAGCTTGTAGTAATACATAGTGGCCTGACAAGACTTGGCAACAAAAGCCTCACCTATACGCAACGAATGACAAACGCACAGAACTGCGACCTCCTAGCAACGCAGGATGCAGTTGAAGTGATCTTTGACCCTAAGCTGCGTAAGGCAACAAATATGCCTGTGGAGTTAAGAAAACTTCTCGAAATTTCGTTAGTTGATCAGGACTAAACAAGCGTCCTCACCCCCCAGCTGTGGCATAATTCATACTGTCGCGCGTTGCCCAACCTGTAAAACGTGATTCCATAGCTGCGAAAATGGCATACATCCCAATAGCCATGACCGCAATAACGATCAATCCGGCAAAAGCAAGTGGTGTGTTGAAATCAGCGCTTGCAACCAACATCAGGTTTCCGATCCCACTTCCGCCAGCGACTGTTTCCGCTATCACCGCACCGACAAATGCTAAAGTGATGGCAATTTTAAGTGCGGCGAATAGATAAGGCATGGAACGCGGGATGCCAATTTTAAACACTATATCCATTTGGTTCGCACCAAGTGCGCGGAGTACGTCCTTAAGTTCGGGTTCGATAGTGGCCAACGCTACTGCCATGTTCACAACAATGGGGAAAAAACAAAGAATAAACGCTGTTAGCATATTTGTGGTAAATCCGATGCCAAACCAAATTACCATAATCGGCACCACGGCAACTTTAGGAATGGAGTTAAAAGCTACCATCAAAGGATAAAGCGCGGCGTAGGCAGGCCGCCAAAGACCGATTGCCACACCAACTGCAACGCCAAATACAACAGCAATTCCAAACCCGACCAGTGTAGCTATCAATGTTGGCTCCGAGTTCCGCCAGAGGCCAACTCGATACTCATATATTGCCGCAAAGGTCTCAGATGCAGACGGCATAACTATACGTGGCACATCGAATATTTTGACAAGGGCTTCCCACAGAACAATAAGAATTAAGGTAAGTAACCAAGGAGAAAGCCGTTCAAAGGTTTTGGTATGAATAAATTTCATTAGTTGTTCCTATTGGTCAGAACGCGCCACATTAATGTGATGACGAAGATCTTGAACGAGTTCTACTATCTCACGCCCATACATATCGTCTAACTTACGTGGACGTGGCATTTTTACCTCGCGATCAAGAATAATGCGGCCTGGGCGAGCGCTCATGACATAAACTGTATCGGCTAGATAGACAGCTTCACGAAGGTCATGTGTTACAAGAATAACGGTGCAGTTACGTTCCATGTAGAGCTTCTGAAGGACGTCCCATAACTCCTCACGCGTAAATGCATCAAGTGCACCGAAAGGCTCGTCCAAAAGAAGAAGATCCGGCTTGTGTACAAGAGCGCGGCATAACTGTGCCCGCTGCTGCATCCCGCCTGACAACTGCCAGGGCGCCCGGTCGCCAAATCCATCAAGCCCCACTGTTTCCAATAATTCATCAGCCAATGCTTTGTATTCCGCTTTTTTGGATTTAAACTGTTGGCGGTGGGGTTCTACGATTTCAAGCGGCAACAACACGTTTTCACGCGTCGAACGCCACGGCAACAAAGTAGCGTTTTGAAATGCCATACCGACGATCTTGAGAGGCTCCGTGACCTCTTCACCGCCAACAAAAACCTTACCTTTGTTTGCGTGGATAAGCCCAGCTATCACCTTTAGCAATGTAGACTTGCCGCAACCACTCGGCCCAACCAAGGCAATAAAATCACCCTTCTCCATTTGGAGAGACGTGTTGGATAGCGCTAACGTCCCGTCCCCCACAGTATCACCTTCACTATTGCGGTAGACGAGATCGATGTTGTCAATATCGATGAAACTCATGAAAACTCAAGCGGGGCGCTTCACAGCGCCCCGCCCCTTTCGAAACCAAATTGTGAATAGTCTATTTGTGTATATACCGTTTAGATTGAGGCGGTAAATAAGACCTATCAAACATGTCTTGCGCCTTAGGAATATTCTTTAAACCATAGGCTAGGGCTGCCTGTTGTATGGATCGCTGTAACCGCGCCATATCAACATCACCATAACCATTCTTCTTAACCCAAGGGGTTAAAATGCAACATTCCACACCTAAACGGAGGCGGTCAGCTTCCACCGCTTTATTGGCCAGCGGTTGGAATTTTCTGACTGCGCTAACAGCCATTTTGGGCCGTAATACCGTATCGCGCGCGGCCTTGATAGTGGCACGAATAAAGCCCTTCACCGCTTCGGGATGTTTCTTTAAGAAAGCTGGTGATACCGCGATCCCGTTTGCATAGGATTCCATCCCATGATCGCCATAAAGGAAACACCGAATGTCTTGCTCTTTATAACCGGCCGCTTTAACTGCAAGCACGGTGGAGAATATATGGCCTGAAATGGCGTCAACATCGCCACGCAGAAGCATCGGTTCACGTAACCGAGGATCCATATTCTTTTTCGTCACAGAGTTTGGGTCGATGCCGATCGCCTTTGCAAAGGCCGGGAAAAGCTTGTAGCTCGCGTCAAAGACCGGTGCGCCAAGCGATTTACCTACAAGTTGCTGCGGCTTCTTGACCGGCGACTTTGCTAACACACAGATGGAGAATGGCGGTTGCTCGTACAACATCATCACGGTCTTAATAGCCTTATTCGGATTCTTTGAGTTGTACTGAATGATAGCGTTAATATCAGCCCACCCCAGATCATGAGTACCGGCAACCAGTTTACGAACAGCGTCCGCAGACCCCTTGCCCGCATCGATTTTCACGTCCAGACCTTCAGCTTTAAAATAACCTTCATATTGAGCAATGAATGATGGACCATGTGTCGATTGCGGAACCCAGTCCAAGGTCAAACGAATTTTAGTTGCGGCTTCAACGGTTGCAGCACCGGCGATAATCGCAATCGCGGCACCTGCCATAACGAACTTGCGGATCATAGAATCTCCCCCTTTAAGAAATTGAAACGCATTATTAAGAATGCAAACAGCAAATCCAACTGTGAGGCAAGTTTATATCAATTCAACGGCGACCGAAATACCTACTCAAGCTATTGTATATATTAAATTAAATAAATTGAGTGACATAAAGCAGAATGACAAATGTGGAACAGCGGACACCAATTTTGGATACACATGTTGTACAACAAAATAACGCTTTAGTTGGCAAAGAGAATACAATTCGACATGTTCGGCATAAAAGGCCTTCAAAGGTAAGTTCATGACAAACAAAATTGATATTCTCCAAATCCTGACAGATTTGATAGCCATCCCGTCCAGCTATCCGCCGGGTAATTCCACAAAGATTTGTGGCTATACCGCGAAGCGCATGCAGCGGGCGGGTTATGAAACCGCAGTACATACTAAAATAGCACCGATCGACAATGTCGTTGCACGTATGGGGACCGGAAAACCCTCAATCGTCTTTAATTCTCACGTCGATACCATCGCGATATCCGACCCCAGTGAATGGTCGACAGACCCGTTCGATGCAACAATGATAGAAGGTCGCGTTCATGGGCTAGGTGCTGGGAATTGCAAAGGCTCAATGGCCGTACAAATTTGGCTCGCGGAAGAAATCGCACGCCGTGGCGGGCCCGCGAATGGCGAAGTGGTATTCACCTTCGTTGGTGATGAGGAAAATCTTGGGGCCAACGGCCTGGCGTATTTACGCAAGTCGGACTTGATTGATCCAGATGTGCTGATCTGCGGCGCACAAACGCAACTTCAGGCGATAACCGAAGAACGTGGGGTCGTGTGGGTAGAAATTACCACAAGTGGGATGAGTGCACATGCCGGAGAACCAGAAAACGGCGATAATGCGATCAACAGAATGGTACGGCTGATCTCAATACTTGAACGCGATTTAGTCCCCAAATTGGAGAAAAGGCAGCGCGGTGTTTTACGGTCAACCATAAACATAGGAAAAATCTATGGTGGTACCAACACTAATGCGGTACCTAGCGCTTGCCGAATTGAAATAGATCGACGTCTATTACCAGAAGAAAAAATTCAAGATGCCGTTGATGAATTGGAAGAGACAATAGCTACATCCGGTGAACCAGAAGGGACTTGGGACATCCAATTGATTACAGGAAGCAAGGGGTTTGCTTCACCTCGAGAGGCTCCGTCCCTAACCATTTTCCAAAATGCCATCGAAACCAAAACAGGCAAACCCTGCCGCGATATTGTCGCTATTGGTGCTAGCGATGCGCGGTACTTCGCCGATGACGGAATAATATTGATGACTTTCGGCCCAGGTCACGCGAAGGACGGACATAAAGCCAATGAATTCGTGCCGGTCGCAGACTTGGAAGCAGCTGCGCTAATTCAATTGTCTGTGATTGAACAACTATTGGGTTTCGCAAATTAACACACTGGCATTCTTGGGAATGGGTGAATTCTTTTTGCAGACCTAACTGTCAAAGCTCACAATTGTTTGTTAGCCGGATGCGGCAGAGAATGATTATGCGAAATTCAACCAGCTAACTAAATTTGGGGGTTGTTGATAATTGCATCCATGGTTTTGTTGGTATTACGGGGAGCGGGTGATGGCATCTCCTGCACGATCGGCCTACCCCACCCCTGCTCCCCCACCAATTCTCTTTCTTTTACAACGATACGGCCCCGCACCAGCGTCCAGTCAACCGAAGCGGTAGTTTCAAAACCATGCCAGGCCGTAATTTTGCTTTTGGAATGCAAATCAGCGTTATCGATCATGCTCCCCTTAGCAAGATCGGCAATAACAATATCTGCGTCGGACCCAGCCTGTATTACACCTTTGTTTGGGTAGCAACCCCAAGCCTGAGCTGGCGCATGCGCCGACCACTGGACATATTGGTTTATCGATAGCCGTCCCGCATTTACTTGGGTTAGCATAACCGGCATTTGAGTCTCAACACCAGGAAAGCCACAGTCACACTGCCAGATATTTTCGCTGGATACTTCGTCCGGTTGATGGGGAGCGTGATCCGTCGCGATCATGTCAATTGTGCCATCATGCAACGCCTCCCATAACGCCTCACCATGACCGGGCTCCCGGATAGGCGGGTTAACTCGCATTACGCCCCCTTTACGCTTCATGTCTTCAGTCGTCAGCAAAAGGTAGTGGGGACACGTTTCAACGGTCACATCGACCCCACGCGCCTTAGCGTCTTTAAGTATATAAAGTGCATCTTTCGAACTTTTATGAGCGATATGCAATCGCGCGCCTGTCCACTCGGCAAAGGCAACGGCCCGACCTACAGCTTCTACAGCGCAGATTTCAGGACGGGCCGCGAGGTGCGCTAGCAAGTCGGTCCGTCCTGCTTTTTCCATTCGATCCTGCCGACGTGCCATTATGGAAGGGTTTTCAGCGTGCACGGTGCAGCGATAACCATGTTTTGCGAGTATTTCGAAGCCTTCGAGCATTGCTCCATCTGATGGTGCCGGCAAATCGCCAAAAGTATTTCCCATAAAGCATTTAAACCCGCTTACGCCATGGGCGATCAAATCTTCTAACTGATCGATATTTTCTTCATCAAGAAGGCCATATATACCGTAATCTACATGTGCTTGGGCAGTAGCACGTTCTTGCTTTAGTTTTAGAGCATCCAGCGTCCCGGTTGGAGGATTGGTGTTAGGCATTTCGAAAACACTTGTTGTGCCGCCGCACGCAGCAGCAGCCGTACCGGTTGCCCAGTCTTCCTTATGTTCATATCCCGGCTCGCGAAAATGCACATGGCTATCGACCGCGCCCGGAAGGACATAACGTCCATTGGCATCAATATCCCGATCACTGTGCGCGATTACACCGGGCGACGTTACCGCAGCGATCTTTTCTCCAGAGATAGCAACGTCAGCGTGCACTGTGGAGGACGGCGAAACCACTTTGCCCCCGCGTATAACAAAATCTAATTCGGCGTTGTTCATCAAGCCTCCCCTTAACCGGTTAAATCACCCAGCCACCGTCAATGGCGAGATCTTGACCAGTGATATTCTTTGCTGCATCGCTGGCGAAAAACAGTATGGCATTGGCAACGTCCTGATCAGTCGAAATCCGCCGCAACGCATATTCTTCCTCATGCTGCGCACGGGCCTCTTCCACCGAAATATTGAGGCGTTTTGCTCTTTCCATACAGACCTTTTGGAAGCGGGGCCCATCGACCATACCTGGACAAACGCAGTTAACATTGATGTTGTATGGACCAACTTCGAGCGCTGTACTTTTGGTTATGCCACGAAGCCCCCATTTAGACGCGCTATAGGCCATCCTTAATGCGCGGCCACGCAATCCGAATGTCCCACCGACATTGACGATTTTACCGTAGCACCTCTCGATCATACTCGGCAGTATGGCCCGCATGGTTTGGAAGCAACCCTTCATATTCAGATCGATGATTTGATCAAACTGCTCCGGTGTGGTTTCCCATGCAGTAGTCTCTAACGGGCCGGTTCCACCCGCGATATTGACCAATATATCGACACGACCAAATTTCTCCAACGCAGTATCACACATAACTTTGACATCGCGTGTGGATGTCACGTCACATCTCGTAACTTCTACGTGTCGGCCCAAACTCTGAGCCTTGGCCGCCACCTCTTCGATTGGACCCAAATCGCGCCCTACGAGTAGAAGATCTGCTCCGGCATTCGCCAAAGTGAGTGTCGTGGCCGCACCCATGCCTTTAGCCGGACCGGTTATAACGGCAACTCGATCTTCGAGATTACAAAAACCATTCACCTGTTCTGCCCCCAAATTAGGTGCTCGGCAGCCTAACCAAATGCAATCCGACGACAACCCTCGTTATCAGCTCAAGGGTGCACTGTCTCAGTAAACCAATCCGTCGGCAGTTCCTGCCCGATTCCTAATTCTCTTGCCTTTTTATTTATGAGGTACCCCGCGGCGGCGAATTGGTACCCCATACCATTGTTAAAAAAACTGCTAATTTGGTCGTCGTTCGTTCGCCCTTCCCGACGCCCTGCCATAATGTCGGGGAACGTCGGTAGGGACGCGTGAAATTCATCGCGCTCCATGCTGTAATTACCTTTCCCTTTTTCTTCACCAATTTGTACATCATGCGTATAAATAAGGCGCGCATGATCGTTGTAATGAAGCAAAGTCATCAGATCGACCCGTGGCCAGGCTTTTTTATCTAACTCAGTCGCTCCTGGACGAATTGTCCCGATATGCATACCCGGTTCTAGCCAGGGATCCAAAAACACTGGCGCCGATGTGTTAGTTGCGCAATGAATGATCTGCGCTCCTTTGCACGCATCTTCAGCACTACCGTAGACACGGACCTCCTTTCCAAGCAATGCACTCATTTCCTCAGCAAACGTTGTGCAATTTGCGTTGTTAGGACTGTAGACGCGAATATCCTTAAGGGTTCGCACAAGATTGAGACCAGTGAGCTGAGTGCGCGCTTGCCAACCTGAACCTAATATAGCGACTGTATCTGCGTCCTTACGGGCAAGATAATCGGCGGCTATGGCACTTGTACCGCCGACACGCATACTTTGGACTACGCCATCGGGGAAAATTGCCAATGGCTCGCCAGTGTGAGTACTGAACAAAAGAACAAGTCCTACATACCGGTCACCAGGGGCAGCCGGAATTTTAACACGACGCATACCGGCCGCCGTTTTGGGAAAAGTCAGAATGTCAGAGTTGATACGAATTGCCCCTACACCGAATTTGGGAACCACCCCGTCCATGGATTTCAGAGCGTAAAGACCATCTTTTGACCAGGTGGTTGGCGTCACAATATCTGTTCGTACCCGATCGCCACCCCGACCTTCGCCCAACTCCACAAACGCGTCGGCCAACACTACAATCAAGTCCTCCATAGTGAGAACCTGTTCCACCTCTTCGTTGGATAAGATGAGTGTCATTAAATTGGGCCGAGTTATCGCTTAAGGGTGAACGGTTTCAGTAAACAAGTCAGTCGGAAGTTCATGGCCCAGGCCCAACTCCTTCGCCTTGTTGTAAACGACGTAGCCCGCCGCAGCAAATTGATAGCCCATCCCTAAGTTATTAAGAAAACAGGTGACCTGCGAATCGTCAGTTCGACCATCCAGATCTCCATTGATGATCTGTGGGAGTGAGGGAAGCGAAGCATGCCAATCGTCGTGCTCCATGCCGTAATTTCCAACCTTATCTTCTCCCACTTGAACGCCATGAGTGTAAATTAGTTCCGCATTATCGTTGTGATCCAATAGTACAAATAAATCGATATCGGGCCATGCAGCTTTCTCGACCTCTGTAGCGCCAGGACGTACGGTGCCGATATGCATTCCTGGCTCCAGCCAATCCCGCATAAAAACCGGCATCACAGCATTGGTAGAACAGGCCACCATATCTACGCCCTTGCATGCCTCTTCACCGCTGCTACAGGGTCGGACCTCTAGGTTTGTTTCCTCCGACATTTCCTTCGCAAATGCCTCACGGTTTTTTTTATTCGGGCTAAACACCCTGATATCTGTCAAATCGCGAACCGCCGCGTGGGCCGTCACCTGTGCACCTGCCTGCCAACCAGAACCTAGTACAGCAAGCGAAGTAGCGTCCTCGCGAGCTAGATATTTAGCCGCAATGCCATTCGTCGCTCCAACGCGCGCGCGCTGCATTACGCCGTCAGGACAAATCACCAATGGCTCACCATTATGGGTACTGAATAACAATACGAGGCCGACGTATCGATTATTGGGCGCCGCGGGGACTTTGACCCTACGCATTTCGTTTCCAGTTTGTGGAAATGTAAGAATATCTGAGTTGAGCCTGATCGCCCCGATGCCAAATTTTGGTATAACACCGTCCATGGACTTTAGAGCGTAAAGACCATCCTCCCGTAAAGTTGTTGGAGTGACAATATCCGAACGCAAGCGATTACCCCCACGACCGTTCACAAGCTCGATATAAGCATCTTCAAGCGTGGGAACGAGATCCTCCATAGTTAGAATTTGTTCAATATCTTCATTGGATAGAATAAGTGTCATTTAGGACCTCCGTTAGGATTTGCATTTGGTCGGAAAATTGTTACAGAAGCCTGAAAATACTGGGTATAATAACAATACAATTAGTCAGGCGATTTTCTAAATTTGTATAAGATTGTTGCGTTCTATTTTTTAAATCGATGTAACGGGTATGCCTTCCCGCGTACGAAGAATTTCGCCAATGAGCGATGCATACTGTACTTCGCGATTTTCCACGAGTGAGGCGGCCCGAATGCGTTGGTCAACGGAAGTCAAGCCTGGTGGATCTTCACCACGTTCGTTAATTCTTACACAATCAAGCAAACGCCGCCGTGTCATGATAATTGACTTGTCGCTATTGACCAGCTGTTCTTCCTGTCGCCGATGGATCGACCCTTGGCTCTCTTGCATGGCCTTGTCTTGCATCCCCACTGTGTAGATACCGTTATATGTTTTTTTGTTTTTCTGACCATCGCGATCTATCAGATAGTCGTTGTCCTTATTAGCATCAGGACGCAAGGTTTCTGGATCTACTACAACATGGGTTCCTTTTCCCTGTTCCATTGCCGACCGCTCACTATTTGAGAGTGGTCGTGTCGGATGACAGCTGATGATCCATCGCCAAAAACTCTCGTCGTCCCGCGGCACCCAGGCGTTCGATCCCATCGCAAAATCACCGTAGGGTGGCGCTATAGTAAAACAAGGGATGACCCATTGCCCGATGCGCCAATAGTATGAGTCATCTCCTGCATCGCGCCGTGCGATGACATTGATTCCATAATCCTGCGCGACACTATCAAAGAATAAATTTGAGTTAGATGTTAGGTCGGAGCCCGTATTTCCCTTGTGTAAAGGATCAGAGCTAAGTTCGAATTTATGCAAATAAGGCACGTGCACGGGATCAATTCCGCCTTCAAGCCCCTGAAGCCAATTACATTCCTCCCAGCGGCGCGATGCATAGCGATGCTCATCAGACACCAGACAATACTCGTATTCCGGTGGTGAGGGTATTCTGTCAGGCGGCCCCATATAGGCCCAAATAATTCCGCCCGTTTCAACTACAGGGTAGGACTTAACAGTCGGCTTAACGCTCCAGCTGGCAAAGTCGGGTTCGGATGGGATATCAACAATATTCCCATCCACATCAAACTTCCAGCCGTGGTATGAACACCGCAAACCGCATTCCTCGTTACGTCCAAAGAAAAGTGATGATCGACGATGTGGACAAAATTGATCAAGGATGCCGACACGGCCTTTGGTATCCCGAAAGACAATAAGGTCCTCCCCCATTAATTTGAGTCTAACTTGAGGCCCGTCCGGGTTAGCCACTTCATCGGATTGCACCGCTGGTAGCCAGTAACGGCGGAGCAAATTACCCATAGGCGTTCCCGGCCCTGTACGAGTTAGGATTTCGTTTTCTTCAGCTGAGAACATGGTGAATGGATTGCTCACGTCTATTCTCCAATTATTTGGCGACCGTTGCATTCACCTGAAGCTAACGATCCTCAATATAGCAAACCCTAACAACCGGTGGTTAACAGGACAAGGAACGGAATAACTAATTCTGGGTCCTTGCAGTATCGCGCAACACACTATATGGGCTACGGTCAATCGCCATCGACCAAAATCACACGTTAGACATGAGCTTCGAAGCCCTCGCTATTATTTTTATTGGAATTGCTGCCGGATCATTTTTTAAGGGGGCACTCGGTATAGGCCTGCCAATCATTGCCATCCCCACGCTGGCCACTTATTTAGGTGTGGAACACGCAGTCGTCGTCATCATCGTCCCGACATTTTTGACCAACATTTGGATTGTTTGGCGCTACCGTAAGATGGCGGCGGGAGTGCCTCATTTGCCAAAATCCCTAATCGCCGCCGGGATCGGAACAGCAATAGGCGCATTTATTCTCGCCGAATTAACCGACCAAGCCTTGCTGTGGCTCCTGGTCATCTGGGTTGCAGCCTATTTAATACACCTTGCCATCAATCCCGAATTCAGACTGGAGGGCCGCGCATCACGGATATTTTCTCCTGTTATTGCGGGGGCTGCTGGACTCAGTCAAGGCTCAACCGGCATTGGCGGGCCTATAGTAGCAACCTGGATGCACTCCTACCGGTTAGAGAGCCAGGTCTATGTTTTCGCCGCTTCGATTATGTTTCTTGTAATTTCCGGTACGCACTTTTTCACTGCCGCAGGCATCGGCCTTTTTGACCAGGAAAGATTATTACAGGGTCTACTCGCAGTAATTCCAGCTACTCTTTTTGTTCAGATCGGCATGTGGACCACACCATATATAAGTAAAAAATGGTTCAATCGGTTAGTAATAGCCATTGTTTGTATCATGGAGATCAAATTGATCTTTCAGGTTACTGGAATAGATTTATTCCGATGAGCGATTTTACGAAGTCTGTTATCGCAGTCCGCCACGTATCATTTGAACACCTCGGTACATTTGAAAAGCTCTTCAGACAATGGGGATATGTCATCCGTTATATCGATGCCGGAATAGACAAAATTTGTATGGAACCTGCGGATACCGCCGATTTACTTATTATGCTGGGTGGCCCAATCGGGGCCTATGAAAGCCATACTTATCCCTATTTGGGCGATGAAATGAAGCTCATCGAACGACGCCTCAGCAACGGAAGGCCACTGATCGGAATTTGCTTAGGCGCACAACTTATCGCCCACGCGCTGGGCTCGAAAATATATCCCGGAAAACAAAAAGAAATTGGATGGTCGGCGATCAGCCTAACAGAAGAAGGCAAATCATCCCCACTATCGCACATCGCAAATGTTGGGGGGTATGTGTTGCATTGGCATGGTGATACTTTTGATTTACCGACTAAGGCAATGCGTCTAGCTACAACCGAATTAACATTCAACCAAGCGTTTAGTTTCGGCCAAAACGTACTTGGCCTGCAATTCCATATCGAAATTGAGCCGACCGAGATAGAAAGCTGGCTAATTGGGCATGCCTGTGAAATCTCTACAACCGACACAACCTCAGTAAAAAATATTCGCTCCGATACGGCTACTCACGGCAGCACTTTAGTAACCCAAGGAGCACGAGTTTTATCCAATTGGATGACGGAGGCAGGGCTTCAAGCCTGTTAAGTACTCTCGCGGAGTTGAGCGCCGGCCTCATTTTGTAGCATGTGGGCAATCGCCTCATATGGTTGTGCCCCGACAACTCCATAGCCACCCGCAACAAATGTTGGCACACCAGTTACCCCATAGCTGCGAGATTTTTCCCAATCCGCATCCACCGCATCCTTGAAGCGTTCTTCGTCCAGTGCTTTCCGAGCATCGGAACCCGACAGTCCTACGGTCTCTACAAGATCTACCAAAACATCAAAATCTGCGATGTTGTGGTTAGCAACAAAATAGGCCCTGTAGAGCTCCTCGTGGATAGCATCCCCACCGTCTTGTGTATCTGCCCACTTACCCAACTCTTGGGCGCGACGACTGTTATAAGTATTGGCGCGCTGGCCATAGGGAAGGCCCTCTTTATCCATCAACCCCTTCATTCGTTCATACATAGCCTTGGGGTCCATACCACGTGCTGCGTACATTTCCGCAACTGACCGGCCTTCTAGGGGAGTTTCAGGATGCAGAGGGAAATGCACCAATTTTACATAGATGTTGAAGTTATTTCTGAGCTTTTCAATACGCACGGTACTGAGATAGCACCATGGTCAAACATAGTCTGTAAAGACCTCAAGTGTAATCGGTTCTGCCATTACTAACCTCCCTTTAAATAATAACTAGTACAATTGCATGGGGACATAGGCATAATAATTACTTGCTTCGATTGGCAATACTCCACCCGTCTACAATGTGTATGACAAAGTTCCATGTGAGTTTATAGAGCTATCAATTTTTACGCTAATTTTTGTCGTCTTAATTAGTACGGAATACCACCGGCAATGGATGTACGGTGCAGATGTCTGACCCCCGGTGGCTTAATCCCGCCAACAGCCAGGTGCGCTGTACACCGATTGTCCCAAAAAACTAAATCACCAACCCGCCACTTGTGCTGGTATATGAATTCGGACCGAATTTGATGACTGAATAGCTCATCCAATAATGGTTGGGCTTCATTGTCATCCATTCCATTAATGGCAACAGAAAATCTCGGCGTCACAAACAGAGATTTTCGACCCGTAACAGGGTGCGTGCGGACCATAGGATGAAGAGAATCGGGTACATTGATACTGTAATATTCCTTAACGTCACGATCGAACGCCTCAGTGATAGCGCCTCGTGGATTACGACGCCTATCTCGGACATGGATTGCTTTAAGTCCCTCGATGCGTTGCTTTGTCTCTTCCGACAAAGTTTCATATGCCAAATACATGTTGGCCCAGGCGGTATCTCCACCCTCTTCAGCTACCTCTAATGCATGTAGCATGGATCCCATGCTTGGCTTTTCGGCATAAGTCAAATCAGTATGCCAAAGTTCCCCAGCATATGCGCCTGTAGCACCTACATATTTACCATCCACTTTACGATTGCAGAGAACCAAAACTTCAGGGTGATCCGGATGGAGAAATTCCCCCGAAACGCGGACAACGAGCTTACCGAAACGTCGACTAAAGGCGACCTGCTGCTTTGGGGATAGATCCTGATTGCGAATTACCAAAACTAAATTATTCAACAATGCCTGAGTAAGGGCCTCAATTAAATCGTCACTTACAGCGCCCCCAACGTCGATTCCCGTCACCTCAGCTCCCAGAGCACCCGAAAGTCGTGTGACTTTCATCGTCAATCAGGCGTTCGCGGCGATCCCGGAGGGACAGACAACGCCCGTTCCACCAAGCCCGCAATAGCCATTGGGATTTTTGGCCAAATATTGTTGATGATATTCTTCAGCATAATAAAATTCCGGCGCGTCAAGAATTTCCGTAGTTATTTCATCATAACCGTTTCCTCGCAGCGCCGTTTCGTATGTATGATGCGACGCTTTAACCGCCAGATTTTGTTCAGCAGAGTAAGTATAGACACCAGACCGGTATTGCGTACCAACATCGTTGCCTTGACGCATTCCTTGCGTGGGATTGTGACCCTCCCAAAATACTCTAAGTATTTCTTCATAGGTCACCTTTTTGGGATCGAACACCACTAGTACAACTTCTGTATGGCCAGTCATGCCACTACAGACCTCCTCATAAAGTGGATTTTTCGTGTGACCTGCCGCATAGCCCACCGCCGTCGAATAAACACCAGGAATTTGCCAAAACAACCGTTCAGCACCCCAAAAACATCCCATACCAAACATGGCTGTCTCCAGCCCCTCATCAAAAGGTGGAATTATTGGATTTTTGTTAACAAAATGATTGCCCGAGATAGTTATCGGGTTGTCCCGTCCGGGAAGTGCCTTTTCAGCATCGGGGATGGTCAATTTATCGGGTGAAAGCCACATGATGTACCTCGATCGATGTGTTTATATGGCTTCAAGATAAGGTTTCAAAGGCGCGACGCCAAGCCTGATTTCTAAATACGGCCCATAATTTGATCAGGTATGTTTAGGTATTATGAGTGACTAGTTGACTAACGAGGTCCTCCGCACCAATTTGACAACACAAATTTAATGCCGTGGGAGAAAATTTTGAAAACAACAAAAGACATCAGTGAAGTTGGCGCGCTGAACTTCATCAACGGTAAATATTTGGTAGGCTCATCTGGAAAGACCTTTGAAAACATCAGCCCAGTCGATGGCTCTCTTATCTCCATAGTTCACGAGGCAAATGAGTTTGATGTGGATGCCGCAGTACAAGCCGCTCGCGCGGCGCTAAATGGACCTTGGGGAACAATGGCGTTGGCCGAACGGCTGAATATTGTCTCCGCGCTCGTTGAAGGAATTCAAGCGCGTTTCGACGATTTTCTGGCTGCCGAAGTTGCCGATACAGGAAAGCCAGTTAGCCTCGCCTCCCACTTAGACATTCCGCGCGGCGCCGCAAACTTTCAAATATTTGCCGATATCGTGCGAAACCACCACGGCGAATCATTCCGAATGCCGACACCGGACGGTACCGGTGCAATAAATTACACCGTTAGCCGGCCCAAAGGTGTAATTGGTGTGGTTTGCCCATGGAACTTACCCTTGCTGTTGATGACCTGGAAAGTAGGACCAGCTTTAGCATGCGGCAATACGGTAATAGTCAAACCATCGGAAGAAACGCCATCAACAGCAGCCATGCTAGGCGAAGTAATGAATACAGTTGGAGTGCCGATGGGTGTCTACAATGTGGTTCAAGGCTTTGGCCCTGATTCGGCAGGTGAATTTCTTGTTAAACATCCGGATGTAGATGCAATCACTTTCACCGGTGAAACACGTACCGGTGAGGCCATCATGCAAAATGCCGCCATTGGTGTTCGCGATGTTTCGTTTGAGTTAGGAGGTAAAAATCCTGCCATTGTTTTTGCCGATTGCGACATGGAGAAAGCAATAGAAGGCACTATGCGTTCAGTGTTCGCCAATTGCGGCCAGGTGTGCCTTGGAACTGAAAGGGTTTACGTTGAAAAGCCCATCTTCGACGAATTCGTTGAAAAGTTAAAAGCAGGTGCCGAAGCTCTCATATGTGGTCGACCGGAAGAAGATTCCACCTCTTTGGGGCCTCTGATTAGTAAAGAACACCAAGAAAAGGTCTTAGGTTATTATAAAAAAGCGGCAAATGAAGGCGCCAAAGTAATAACCGGGGGTGGCGTCCCCAAATTGGAAGATGGACTTGCAAATGGTGCATGGGTCGAGCCCACCATTTGGACAGGCTTACCGGACAATTCAGCGTTGATTACAGATGAAATATTTGGTCCTTGCTGTCATATTCGGTCGTTCGATACTGAAGACGAAGTCATCCAACTAGCCAATAACACACCGTACGGTCTAGCCTGTTCTATTTGGACAGATGACTTAACCCGGGCACATCGCGTTGCACCGCAAATCGAAGCCGGCATCCTCTGGATCAACAGCTGGTTCCTACGAGATTTGCGGACACCATTTGGTGGGTCTAAACAATCAGGGATTGGACGTGAGGGCGGCACCTATTCACTCGAGTTTTATACTGAGCTCAGTAATGTTTGTGTAAAACTCTAAGATCAATCCCACTTGTCGCCACTATCACGCCCAAACCTCTGGAGGCTATGCACGACCAGTGGGAAAGGGGCTCGTGTCGTTTAGTTCTACTAATTGCGATAACATAATTTGGACAAGTTCCTCAGCGACAGCGGGACGGTCCGCCCCTTCCCAGAGATTGGCGTTTTCGTCTGGATCTGCCTTTAGATCGTAAAGCTCCCACCAATTGCCGCAATGATGATAGGTGAGCCGCCAGCGGTCAGTGACCATTGTCCGAACGCGATCGACTTCATTATTATCGAACTGCGGAATAGCGCTATCTTCTTCTATTACAATGGCTGAACGCGGCGGGACTTCACTATCGTTCAGGTTCCGTCCCTGCATACCGTTAAAAGGTTGTAGGCCGGCCATAGACAATATGGTGGGTGCGAGATCGATAGTGCCCGTTAAATTTTCGCAAACACCTCCTGCAGATTTCAGGGTGGGATCGTAGATAATGCAAGGCACACGAACCAACCCCTGATAGTGTAGCATATATTTCAGCATAATGCCGTGTTCGCCCATAAAATCACCGTGATCTGCAGTAAATATCACGACAGTGTTTTCACTTTGCCCAGTAAGTTCCAAGACCGACAGAATTTCACCGATCGCGTCATCTACCATGGCAATCATGCCGTAAGTTAAGGCAATAATACTCTTCGCTTCCTCAGCCGTGACTGCAAATGGTTTTAGCGGACCTTCTCGGTCTGCGGTGCCGGTCGCCAACTCCTCTCTAAGCCATCTCAACGGTGCTAGTTCTCCTTCGTTAAAGGAAGACGAAAGTAAAATGTCATCAGGATCATATAAATCCCAATATTTTCCTGGTGGGGTGAACGGATGATGCGGGTCCGGAAATGAGACTTGAAGAAAGAATGGATTGTCGCGATTTGCTGCTTGGCGTTCAATAAATTCGCAACTTAATTCTTTTACATAAGACGTCGGGTATAAATTCTCAGGTAATGAAGTACGCCACGCTTGTGGCGCCATACGACGTTGATCGGAAAGAGCGTTGTCTACTCCGGCTAGCGCGCTAGCACCCGGCTGCTTTTCCTCAAGCCAACGTTGATAATCACCACCAACCATATCGCCATGACCCGTGCAGATACGGGCTTCCTTAAAGCCGTAAAATGGTAAGCGGACGTCGTGTTTGGGGTCAGACCACAGCCGCGCATTTTCATTGTCATATGCAGGTCCGGTGAGCGGGCGCCTATTTGCTTCACGCAAGTCTTCTGGCGGAGCTGATTGACCCTCTATTGTCTTAAATTTTAGGGGTGATAGCCGCCCAGTCATGTTTTGCAAATGGGATTTGCCCATCAGCCCTGTCCAATAGCCCGCCGATGCGAGTAGCTCGACGAACGTCACATGGTCACGCGACAGCGGGATCCCATTATTGCGCACGCCATGAACCGATGGCATTCGTCCCGTCATGAGGGATGCTCGGTTAGGCTGGCAAACGGGGTTAGCTACGTAAAAACGGTCATAACGGATACCACGGGTGGCTAGACTATCAATGTGTGGTGTCTTCAATACCGAATTGCCATAGCAACCGAGATGATCGGCACGGTGTTGATCCGTAATGATAAATAAAAAATTCGGACGATTTTCCATATTGTTAACTACGTGTGCCATCCTCGGGCACGCTTAAATAAATCGGTAATCCAATAAGCTTGGGCGCCAACGGCACCAAGTGGCAGCAAAATCCATACTAGGTCAAACAGCACGAGTATGAGAACGATGAAACAAAAATCCGCCCGACTAAGCTTGTGAAATACATAGATGAGCCAATCACACCAGTCTTCCGGTTTGCGAATGTCAGAGGCTTCCTGTTCACGGCTTTTCGTGTCCGGCCCCTTCGCTCCCCGCCAATGCATAATCAAATCTACTACATAGTCGATGGTTGCACCTATCGCAGCAACTAGGCCAAGCCAAAACCAAATTATGTTATCGGACACATTCCAGGTGCCATATCCCAATGCAGTGAAAAAAGCACTGTCCACTGCCCAATCAACGAAGTCATCGAATTTAGCACCCCAAATAGAAGATAGACCTTTAAGGCGTGCGATTTCTCCATCGCAATTATCAAGTGTATAGGAAAAGACTAATAACATCGCGCCGCAAACTGACCAGCCCCACTCACCTCCACTGAAACAAACAACCCCACTAAGCCCGACCAGTAGCGAACACGCTGTGATTTGGTTAGGGGTCAGTGAGGTTTTCGCTAACACCCGCGTCAACCAAAACGAGAAATGGCGTATCAGCGGGAAAAGCTGCGTAGGGGGCAGGATCTTATTCGTCGAATTTGATATGTTACCGCTTTCTTTTAAAAACCGAAATTTATTCGAATTAAATTATATTCTTTCCTACAAAATTGGAAAATTTCAATGCTGTCGATTTGCGCGTATGATCAAACCATATAGCTAACACGGAGAAAATAATGGCGACTAACATTATATCGCCGCAAAGCGAAGAAACACTCAAAGGAAAAGTCAGTGATCCCGAATGGCAGGTACGGATGGAGCTCGCAGCAGCTTTTCGCATCGCCTATCACCGTGGTTGGAACGCTTCGACAGCTAACCATATGACTGCGCGCGTGCCCAACGAACCGCAATATTTTTTAATGAATGCGGCTGATTTCTCCTGGGATGAAATAACTGCTTCCAATCTTCTCAAGTTAGACCACGACGGCAATGTAATTGGCGCGACGAACCGAAAACCGCGACCAGCTGGTCTTAATTTTCACAGCGCAATTCAGCGCGAATTGCCACATATTTGCTGTACGCTGCATTTGCACCCAATGGCGGGCGTCGTTGTGTCATCTATGCAGGAGGGATTGATGTTCTTCGACCAGGGATCTTGCGGGGTCTACGGACAGGTCTCCTATCACGATTTTGAGGGTATCGCACAAGAGGCTGATGAAGCCCCCCGAATTCTTTCCGACTTAGGCAATAAATTCACGATGATAATGCGTAATCACGGGCTGCTAACGGTCGGCCGAACAGTTGCTGAAGCAATGACCTACATGGGACGTCTTGTGCGAGCGTGCGAAACACAAGAGCGCTTGTTGTCAACCAACGCAACCCCAGTACCGTTGTCCGAAGAAATTTGTGAGTTCACGGTAAAACAGTTTTCCAGTCGAGCAGGGAATAAACCAATCGGTGACATCGAATGGAAAGCGGCTGTTCGCCGACAAGTCAGACTGGATCCTTCATTCATGAATTGAATGTCGGGACGACTGAGAGAGTAGAACAGATATTCTACTATGAATTAGTCAAATCAAATTTCAAAGGCACATTTTCGACTATATACCTCTCCCGAGCTCCTAAAGACCTCGGTTATATTCGATCCAACTTTTCGAGGTTCCGCACCACTATAGGAAATGTAACTTTTAGACGAACGAACGGGTATGAAGATCGCATCGTACATTGGGTTAGCCATCGGCCTAACCCTGCTCACGGGACTGATTGCTTGGCAGGGGCTAGGCGACGTTGTTGCCATTCTATTTTCGACAGGCTGGTCACTCTTACTAATACCGCTCGTTTGGTTTCCAACTGTTCTGCTTAACGCACGATCTTGGCAGTTATTGTTCGCTGCCGAAAACGCACCGAAATTTGTCCAAGCCTTCCTAGCTCAATGGATTGGCCGTGCCGTCAACACCCTTCTACCTGTCGCGACAATAGGCGGCGAAATTGTTAAGGCACGCGTTCTTACTTTATGGGGCCTCGATGTCCGGCACACTTCCGCATCAGTTGTCGTCGATAAGACCATTCAGGTCATTACAATTATTATATGGGGACTGATAGGTATTATTTTACTCGCTTGGATGTCGCTCGACGATGGGATTGCTGCCACGGGATTGATCGGGCTGACACTACTGGGCTTCGGTGTTGTAGGTTTTATCGTGGCCCAACGTGCAGGATTATTTGGCTTTATGGCTAAGTCGGCCAAGCTAATTTCAAAAGAAAAATACTTCTCAAATCTACAGGTTACGGCGGAAGGTATAGATCTTGTCGTCATAGACGTTTATCGGCGCAAAGGCCAAGTCTTTCGTGCCGGAATATGGCGTCTGTCGGCCCTCATATTGCAAACCGGTGAAGTATGGTTAGCGGCTTATTTGCTTGGGTATCCCATCGGACTAATAGAAGCGTTAATGCTCAAGAGCCTAAGCAGCACACTAAGTGATGCAGCCTTTGTGGTACCAAACAGCTATGGTGTACAGGAAGGTGCATTCGTCGTCTTGGGTTCGCTTGTCGGTCTAACACCAGACGTTGCAATTGCAATTTCATTGGCCATCCGAATTCGAGAAATTTTAATTGATATTCCTGGTCTAGTTTTTTGGCAAATCACCGAAGGAAAAACCCTGTTCCGACATCGCCGTGACACCCGGTAAGTTTAATAAATTTGATGATTTTTTCCTCCGTAAGCAAAACCTAACCTGAATTAATGTATAAAACTCAACTCAATTCAAACGTATGCCAATCACTTGACTTTAATAATTTGATCGCACACGTTTCGGTTAATATTTGAGTTGTAATCGAATTAAAGGAATGCAACTTGGCTGAACCAGGCACCCTTTTTCTGATTCTATTTGGGTGTATTTTCGCGTCGTCGGTCGTCTATGTCTTGCTAGCGGCAATCCAGGTATCCAAACAAAAGTCTCGACCTAAAACAAACAAGACCTTCGCACCCGAAATAACAATTTTAAAACCGCTTTGCGGGCTCGATTATCAATTATACGAAAATTTATGTAGCTACTGCGAACAAGACTATTCTTCAAATTACCAGATAGTCTTTGGCCTAAAGGATTGTAGCGACCCAGCATTATCTGTGCTTGAGCAAGTAAAGTCAGAATTTCCTGACCACGACATCTATGTCGTCATTGATGAGAGAGTTTCCGGTACAAACTATAAGGTCAGTAATCTAAAGCATATGTATCACCACGCAAAATACGACATTGTAATTTGTGCAGATAGTGATGTCCGCGTGAATCGCGACTACCTCTCATCCGTTGTAGCACCTTTCAATGATCCAATAGTGGGTGGTGTTACCTGCGCCTATACGGCATCTTCGCATCCTGATTTCGCGTCAACACTTGGAGCTATGTATATCAATTCTTGGTTCTTACCATCGATACTCATCCATAACGCATTCCAAAATTTTCGCGGATGTTTCGGACAAACGATAGCCGTTCGTCGCCAATTGCTTGATGAGGTTGGTGGATTTGATTCCTTGAATTCTGTATTGGCTGACGATTACGTTCTCGCAGAATTGATTAGAAAACGAGGATTTAAGGTCGTGCTTTCCGACTATTTCGTTGATAATGTGGTGCGTGAAAATGGTATAGCCGGCCTTCTCCACCATGAACTTCGATGGGCACGGACAATCTTGTCCATTGAGCCATTTGGCTATTTCTTTTCAGTATTGACATTCACTATCCCGATATCTTTGTTAACAGCGGTCATAAATTGGTCAATTACAGGATCCGTGTTAGTTAGCAGCATGCCTGTTCTCGCAGCCTGTGCGTTAAGAATGGCGTTAAATTGCCAAGTGAGTAGCAAATTTAAATTGACAGCGCAAAATGCTATTTGGTTGATACCGTTGAGAGATTGTTTGAACTTCTTCGTGTGGTGCACCAGTTTTTTTGGACGACGTGTCCGTTGGCGCGAAGAGGAATTTGATATAAGAAACGACGGCAAGTTGGAGCTTACGGAGCAACAACGTTAATGATGAAATCTCTCTTTCTAAACCCGCCCTCCTACGACGGCTTTGACGGAGGTGCGGGCGCTCGATATCAATGCAAGAGGGAGATCCGTTCTTTTTGGTATCCTGTTTGGCTTGCACAACCGGCAGCGCTAATTCCAGGCAGCCGGTTGATTGATGCGCCACCCCGCGGTCTTTCACTCGACGATGTACTGCCGTTAGCAAATGACTATGAACTTCTCATATTGTATACGAGCACACCGACATTTCCTTCCGACGTGAAGGTTGCTGAAGAATTCAAAGCTGCTAATTCAAAACTGTTGATTGGATTTTGTGGTGCCCATGTCGCCGTCAACAACCGCATGACAGTCGTCGCCTCGGATGCCATCGATTTTGTGTGTGGCAACGAGTTCGATTTCACAATTAAGGAAATTGCCGAGGGCCGATCCCTTTCCGAGGTATACGGCATAACATATAAATCAAACGGTCAAGTTATTGTAAATCCAGAACGCGAAATCCTCGAAGACATGGACCTACTGCCGTGGGTGACGGATGTTTACGAAAGAGATCTCGTAGTTGAGGATTATTACAATGGCTACATGTTGCATCCATACATGTCTCTTTATACCGGTCGCGGCTGCAAATCCCGTTGTACATTTTGCTTATGGCCACAGACTATTGGCGGCCACAATTACCGAACGCGATCCGTGGCCCATATCACAGCGGAAATAGCATCTGCGCGCGACCGGTTTCCTCAAGTCAAAGAGTTCTTTTTCGACGACGACACTCTAACTGACAACATCGCACAGGTTGAGGCATTGGCTAGGGAACTTGGTAAGCTAGGTGTAACCTGGTCCTGCAATGCCAAGGCCAATGTACCGCGTAAAACACTTGAAATTATGAAAAGTAATGGCCTTCGTCTTCTGACTGTTGGTTATGAATCTGGAAATCAAAAAATTCTCAACAATATGAAAAAAGGTATTCGGCTAGATTTTGCGCGCCGTTTTACTTCCGATTGCCACGATCTCGGGATATTAATTCACGGCACATTCATCGTGGGATTACCAGGTGAAACTCCCACAACCATAGAAGAAACCATTGCGTATGCAAAAGAGCTAAATCCTAAAACCATCCAAGTCTCTCTGCCGGCGGCTTATCCCGGCACTTACCTTTACGAGCAGGCAAGACAGCATGGCTGGCTGGAAGAGCAAGGAGACAGGCAGCTTGTAGGTGTTCTAGGCAACCAAGTAAGTGTCCTAAATTACGATCACTTAACCAGCGATGAAATTTTTAAGGCCGTCGACGATTTTTATAAACGATTCTATTTTCGACCTAAAAAAATGGGGGCGTTAGCAATGGATATGCTGAAGAGTCCTGCGGTAATGAAACGCCAAGTTCGGGAAGGTGCTGAATTTTTTCGATTCCTTTGGCAACGTCAGAACGCAACTTGAATTCGACACGCCATTCGCGAAATGGCTTTTAATTCATGGTCCCATAAATTCGTACGAGTGCTGGTCAAGCCACTGGCAAATTCGGTCGTTACACCAAATCACTTAACCACTATTCGTTTATTGACCGGATTGGCTGCCTGTATAGCACTTGCTTTCGGCGATCGCACTTGGGACATCTGGGGAGGTGCACTATGGGTAGTGTCAGCGCTATTCGACCGGGCAGACGGTGAGCTGGCTCGCATCAGTGAAAAGTATAGCGAATGGGGGCATATTTACGATTATTATTGTGACGTTACTATTCTTGGGTTGTTTTTTATTGGCGTGGGTATTGGCGCGCAAGACAGTGGCTATGGCTCCTGGACAATTCTGATGGGCACGATAGCGGGATTTGCTGCAGCTTATTGCACTGTTTTGGCTGAAAAATTTGCTCAAACACAAGGTAATCGCGCCAAGGTTTACCCCAGCAAATTTGGTTTTGACTTTGATGACATCCTTTATTTATTTGCACCCATCATATGGTTAGATTGGCATGTGGAATTTGTCATTGCGGCGGCATTTGGCGCGCCCATTTTTGTGTTAATTACGAGGTGGAAATTAGGGAGAACGGATCGTCAAATACCTTAAACCCGATGCAGAGCTTGAGTATTTCTCCTCTATCCCTGCGACAGGCTATTAACAGAATATACGCAACCCATCCACAAGCGTCTCGAGCCATCCCTATAGTTTGGCAGTATGAAATTACTAATATTTGATCTCAAAATATTTCTTCATAAATCGTAGTTTTTAGGTCTACGTATGTGGCGATTGATGCATAGGCCGCACTAATTGAATTAAATATCCAATTTTGGCAAAATTTAATGAAATTTACCCGTACATACGGATGGGCTGAAAGTTAGATCAGCTTAAAACTTTATTGCCCTCGCGAAGACGCCATTCTTGCGGCATTGTTTGGTCTAAGGCATTTTGGCACCCTGAGTTGATCCTATTAAAGGGAGTCCGAATAAGTATGGCGCGCGATGAACAAATCGATATTGTAATTCGAATTTTTACACACCGATTTATTACTAGCGGCATACCGCTTGCAGATTTTCATGAAGCCACAGATGGCATTGAACACTGGGAAGACTGGCTACCACGTTGGTCGGCTCGTGCCGAAATACACGAGGCATTAGGCCACCAAGCCATTGAGAACAACAATAAACTAAGCGCTGGCGAACATCTTACCACTGCCGCTTTGCTGTATCATTTCGGCAAATTTATGGCTGTGCAATTCCCTGACGAAATGAAGGCCGCACATAAAAAAGCAATTGAATGCCGTACGTTAGCACTCCCCTATTTGGATCCTAGAGGGGAACGCGTTGAGATACCATTTGAAGCAAAATCGCTTTTCGCAAATCTTCGCCAACCTAGTGGAATAGACAAACCACCAATCGTCATGCTCGTTCCCGGTTTAGAAGCAACCAAAGAGGAAATTGGGCGCTATGAGGATTCTCTATTGGCCCGAGGTTTAGCAACTCTATCAATCGATGGGCCTGGACAAGGGGAAGGTGAATATGATTTTCCTATTAGAGGAAATTATGAAACTGTCGCAAGCCCCATTATTGACTGGCTAGAATTCCGAGGCGATGTCGATATTAACCGAATAGGTATCTACGGCGTCAGCATGGGCGGGTATCATGCGCCGCGCGCCTGCTGTTTTGAAAAACGGATAAAAGCATGTGTTAGTGTATCAGGCGCCTATGAATGGGGAGCAAATTGGGACAAAAAATCGCACCTGAACCGCGATGTATTTCGTATAAGGAGCCATTGTGCAACCATGGAAGAAGCCAAGGAAAAGTCCAAAACGTTGTCTCTTCGAGGAATAGCGGGAAACATTACCTGTCCAATCTTTATTGTCGCCGGAGGACTTGACCAATTGACAGCCGTGGAAGCAGCTGAACAACTCGCAGCCGATGTGTCAGGGCCTAAAATTTTATCAATTGTTGAGGACGGGGTACACGTCTGTCATAACCGACCTTATAAATTCCGACCGCAGACGTCCGATTGGATGGCGCGGCAATTACAGACAACTTAAGGGTACTAAAAATGTCAAATTATTACTCTCCTGACCTGGGACAAAACCCGAATGACCCTTTTGCACGCGACGCCGATGGCAAACTAGCTCGACGGTCATTTTGGCTGGATTTGAGTGATCGGTCGCTTGTCTTGTTAATGAATCAAGGACTGGGTGCTGCTCTTTCCAACGAACACAAACGCATGCATCTCGACGACATCGGTCGCGGACATTTGATCGATGAAGTATGCACGGTGGAAATTTTGCCACCTGAAGAGTGATTATTCTTTAGCAAGAAAAGCATGCTTCGAGTAGAAAACCTAACCTATCGGATTGGACCCCGAACTCTTTTTGAACACGCCAACTTTGGTGTTAATCCAGGCCACAGAATAGGTTTAGTCGGCCGAAATGGTACGGGCAAAACAACACTCCTTCGCATGATCATGGGCTACCTAGATCCGGACGAAGGTGACATTGAACTACCCAATGCCTGGCGGGTCGGCATTACGCTACAGGAAGCCCCAAACGGACAAAATAGTTTAATAGATACCGTTCTAGCCGCAGATAAGGAGTTGGTTCAACTTACTCAAGAGGCAGAAACAGAGACCGATCCTATCCGAATTTCTGAAATTCATGATCGGTTACGGGATAAAAATGCGCAAAGCGCTCGGTCTAGGGCCGCACGCATTCTCGCAGGCTTAGGTTTTCTGGAAACAGAACAACAAAAACCCTGCAGCCACTTTTCCGGGGGTTGGCGAATGCGGGTTGCTCTTGCCTCCCTATTATTCACGGAGCCGGATCTTCTTTTGTTGGATGAACCAACCAATCATCTCGACCTCGAGGCCAGCCTCTGGCTTGAAGATTATTTACGGCGGTATGACGGCACCATAGTTCTTGTCAGTCATGACCGCGGTTTGCTTAACCGGGTTGTGACTGGAATTGTTCATTTGGAGGGCGGTAACCTTACGGTGTATTCCGGCAGTTACGACAAATTTGAAGAAACCAGACGACGTCGACTCGCTCAAATAGAAAGCGAGCGTGCCAAACAAGAGGCTCAACGGGCTCATATAAAGAAATTCGTGGAACGCTTTCGTTATAAGGCTACTAAAGCTCGCCAGGCACAAAGCCGTCTTAAAATGTTGGAACGTCTGCAACCAATCGTAGGACAACGCGAGGAAAGTGTAATTAGCTTTAATTTTCCTGAGCCTGAAATACTTGCTCCCCCCCTTTACACAATCGAAAATGTTTCCGTTGGTTATGACGACAAGCCGGTTCTTTCCAATTTATCCCTCCGGCTGGATTCCGATGATCGGGTTGCCTTGCTGGGTGCGAATGGCAATGGTAAATCAACACTCATTAAATTACTCGCCGGGCGAATTTCACCCTTGTCCGGTTTTCAAAATCAATCCAACAAATTGCGTGTGGGCTATTTCGCCCAACATCAAACAGACGAGCTGGATTGCGAAGCCACGCCTGTATTGGAGTTGGGACGTCGCCGGCCACGCGACCTTGACGTGACGCTTCGCAAACATTTGGGGGCCTTTGGGTTTTCGCAAGAACGCGCCGACACATCAGTCGGCAATCTATCCGGCGGAGAAAAGGCACGATTATTATTCGCATTAATGACTAGCGACAAACCGCACATCCTTCTTTTGGACGAGCCCACCAATCATTTGGACGTACAATCGCGTGAGGCACTAATCCACGCAATTAATAATTTTTCAGGTGCAGTAGTCATTGTGAGCCATGACCCGCACGTGATAGAGCTAACTACCGACCGATTATGGCTGGTGGCAGATGGCAGTGTCACCACCTACGACGGCGATATGGATGAATATCGCATGTTGCTCCTTTCGAGCCGAAAATCCTCAAATCAAAACGCCGGGCCAAGTCCGGATAACCGCAAAAATCACTCCACTGACGGAAACCCGGACAAACGAAAACAGCGTCGAATGGCGGCAGAGAAACGACAGGCACTCGCTCCACTACGTACTAAGCTACAAAGAGCAGAAAAGAACGTAGAAAAATTAGAAGCCGAAAAATCGAAAATTACTGAAGCTCTAACCGACCCTATTCTTTACGAAGGAGATAAAAGTAAGCTTATTGATTTACAACGCCAACATGGCTATTTGGAGCACCATCTCAAAGAGGCGGAAGAAGCTTGGCTAGTTCTCCAAGAAGAATGGGAAACCGTGGCTGCTGGAAATTAAATGTCAATAATTTCAAATATCTCACGGCACAAACGGGTGCTCGGATCACGTAGCTCGTGGGGAATATTGAAATGGTTTCGTTCTGTAACCTCAAAAAGAGAACATGGCCAGCCTTGTTCTTTCCACGCTGCAGCGTAGATATTACTCTGACGTTTAAATTCCGATGTTTCGGAACCTCCGTATGAGACAACTAGAGGACAACCTAGTTCAGGAAGATGATGGATAGGACTATTGCGGTAGGCAGCCTCTTCGTCCAGCTGCACCCAATTGTTTGGTTCTGACAAACGAACCGGCTCTAGATCATAAAGCCCATTTAGCGCTAGCGCACCCTTGACGGTATTCTTCGGCACACCAAAATTTTCGTGCCAACCACGGGCCAAAATCATTCCGGTTAGATGCCCACCCGCCGATGTGCCCCCAACAAATATTCGGTCAGGATCCGCGCCGAAAGTTTTCTCCCCATTTTCCCACACCCACGCGACAGCGGCACGACATTGGCGGGTAATGGTATCCAACGAAGCTCCCGGTGCGAGACTATAATTCACCGGGACGACAGCAATACCATGCTCAACAAAATTAGCCGCCATGGTAGCGGCCTGTTTCTGACTGTTAGCCCGCCAGTAACCACCGTGAATGTACAGAAATACCGGTGCTTTCTGTCCAGAGGGAAAAATATCTATAACTTCGTCAGGGTGTTCTCCGAATGAAACGTCGAGTAGGCAATCCAATTGCTGGCGCGCCTCTTCGCTATATGCATCGTTCATACGTCCGAAAACTGTATAATCTGGAACAGTCCCACGGGCACTATATTCGATATCGAGGTGCGCCTGATCGAATTCGCGATAAATTTTTGCCATCGTCATACACCTATCATTAAAAATAACTCTCGGGCGATACGGCTAGATGGTTCACACATATCAAAGACGATATCGAAATGGTTCCGATCAGGTGTCACAAAATGGCTACAAGGCCAACCGCGCCCTAGCCAGGCTTCTGCATAAATTTTGCTTTGACGTTTGAATTCATCTGTTTCGTGCTCGCCACAGGTCACTATAAGCGAACAACCATTTTCGGGAAGATGGTATACCGGGCTATTCCGGTACGCCGATTCTTCATCCAACAAGGCCCATTCATTGATGTTAGCAAGCCGAATGGGTTCTAAATCATGCAAACCGCTAAAGGAAATGGCCCCCTTGATCAGGTCTTCAGGCAAACCACGTTCTTCTCGCCACCCTCCAGCAAGCATCATTCCCGTCAAATGGCCACCTGCCGAGGACCCACCGACAAAAATTCGATTTGGATCAATACCCAATTCTTTGGTGCCTTCCCGCCATACCCATTCCAAGGCGTCTCGGCACTGCCGAACGATTGTGTCGATAGAGGCCTCGGGTGCTAAGCTATAATTAACGGACACAACCGATATGCCCTTCTGTACAAACGCCGACGCCATAAAATCGCCCTCACGTTGGCTAAGCATTCGCCAATAGCCACCGTGAATAAAGATAAACACTGGCGTATTTAAACCGGCCGAAAATCCATCAACAACCTCATCTTTATGTTGTCCGTATGCTATGTCGAGTTTACCGGGAACCCGCCGACGAGCCTGATCACTTTTTTCACTGTAAGCCCTAATAAGAGCATCCGCGTTCGATACTGTTTCGCGTGCGCTATACTCTTTGTTCAGCTTCTTTTGATCATAATCTCGATAGACGTAGGTCATAGCCACTGCCAATTTTCGATCCCGGTATAGAGCAACCGCACTGCTAATACTGTTAGCACCACTTGAAAAATTCGACGAAATGCTTGCTCAGGCATGCGATTTAAGACAGCACGGCCAAACATATTACCGAAAAACGCAGTACCGATCATCACAATAACCAGTGGCAAATATGTTCCAATGGCAAAACCTAGAATGCCAAAGACCACCACTTTTAGCCCATGAACGAGTGTCATGAAAACTGAATGTGTAGCCACATATTGACGCCGATCCGGACACGCAGCAGCGACATAAGGCGCCATAAGAGTGCCGCTGGAGCCAACGAACATACCAATCAGTGTACCCAAAAGACCAAGCAGAAAAAATTTCGTATGGGTATAGGCACGCGCGGCTATCTTTGGCGCCCAACAGACATAGAGGATAAAGCTTCCAAGAATAATTTGAAGAATTGCGGTAGGGAGTGCGACTACAACTTTACCACCGATCACCGCTCCCGCGATTGCGCCGAAAAAGAATACAGGCAAGAGTTTTTTCAGGATGTGTGGCCACATTATTATAAAGCGACCCCCGTTCGTGCCCAACAGTACCATCCCATGAAGGGGAATTAGTACGGCCGGCGGGAATATGGTCGCCATCACTCCGAGCAAAAGAACGCCGCCACCGAGTCCAGCAACAACGCCGAACGCAGCGGTAAAAAAACTCAAAATAGACAATCCCAAGAAAACAAAGGGCGTAACGCCGGGAACAAGGTCAAATAATTCAATCATACCAGCGGATTCAGGCGCCTAGTTTATGTTTAGCATTGGACATAATCATAGATTTCACCCATATAACCCCGGAATGAACAGAATAAAACAACGCGATCGGAATGTTTCGGCAGCCAAAAAGCGTCGTAGCCGCTATCGCGAAGAAGAACATCGCCGAAAAAAGGGCATGGCCGAAAAACCGCCCGGTCATGACGACCCCCTCTTCGCCCAATTCAAAGAAATTACCGACACAAGACATATATTTACATATCTTGCCTCGCCATTCGTGGCAGACAAAAACAAACCCGTTAGCCTTTATATAGCAAAACGAATTTCAGAAGCGGTCAAAGTAAACTACTCGGATCTATTTTTCTCCTCGGTGACAAACGTATACCACTACATGCTTTACCAGGATTTCGTCGAATATATGACTGATGTCTGCGGCGTCCCTCTAAATGACGACAATCTGCTAGAAAGTTTTCATGGCACATATTTTCTTCGCTTCCAAAATACAGAGGTCTACACCAGGTTATGGCCTAAACTGGGCCAAAATATGGAAGAAGGCGAGGGATTTCCGCAATGCTGATGGGAAACCGAGATTAACCACCTCCGTATGGCGGGTTGGGCGCCATTTCAAGCTCCACCCGACCCGCGTTTTCAGCAGCGATATCGGGCATGATCATAAAATGGCTGCGCAGCGTGTGAATATCACGGAATGTACGTTGTAAGACAGAACCGTCGAGGGTTGCGCCAGTGCCTGCATCGCAAAATAGATCGTAGACGATTTTAGTACATTGACTGACCACGTCGACCACGGTCATCCGGTACCGGCTTCGTTGCTCCACTGAAACCACCTCTGTTTGCTCTATCTGGGTAGTAAGCGTTTCAGCGCTTCGTAACAAAGATTCTTTTGCAACCTGCCAGCGAGATTGTGAGCGACCAAGTCGAGCTTGTGACGCGGACCATTCAGTTTGTGATGATGGCATTCGAGCGCTCCAACGAGTTCGGAGCCGTTCTTTGTATGCCTCGATTGCGCAGGACGCGAGACCGATTGCAGGCGCCGCCACTACCATCGCAAATATGATGGAATTCGGAGCTCCAACATAGAGAGCGGTAGGATCTACCTCCGCACCCGGTGGACCGTCTCGCTCGGCTTCGCGGAAACACAAAACACGGTGATCCGGAACAAATTCATCTTGCAATAGAACTGATTTGCTACCGGTCCCCCGTAGTCCCATCGAATACCAGTCATCTTCAATTTCACCGGCTTCCGAGGGAATCAAACAAGTCAATACCCGTCCATTTTCGTTAGGATCACGAGCACTAAGCATCATCCAATTGGCTTGGTCGATTCCACTGACATAGGGCCACCGTCCGTTTAAACGGACCCCACCGTCGACACGTTCAGCGATCACTGGGGGCCCCATGACTAGAGCTGTAAAAAGCGGAGCGCCCGTATTTCGTACTTCAGCCTGTGCTCGCGGCCCATACCAGGCAACATGTGAATTTTGGTTTCCCACAAGGCCCTGAACCCAAGCGGTAGACCCGCATCCTCGGGCTAATTCCCCGGTGATTTCGAGATGAGTAGATAAATCCAAACCATAACCACCAAGATGCTGCGTTTGCATTACACGAAACAAGCCGGCATCGGTTAAGCGCGCATGAACCTCTGGCAACAAACCGCGATTACGTTCTGTCTCCGTTGCCATTTCCGCCAAATAGGGCACTAAAGCGCGAGCGCGGGTTAACATTTCTGCCCGATCAACTGCGGGGCTAATTCTATCCGTAACAACCATAATACCATATATACC
>CAYZMI010000005.1:65009-72019 GCA_964479475.1 uncultured Rhodospirillaceae bacterium
TTAATTTGAGAGAACTCAACGGTAGTGCTGCTGCTTGGCACAAGCTCTATCGCGACCGTGATTATGTGTAAAGATTTGTATTGGGAATCAAAAATTACACTTTTATTTAATCAGATAGATATTTCAAATCACACGCCTCGCAGAAGCGCGTGCATGAAATGATTGAGCAGGTTACAGTATAAAAAGTTTTGCTAAGGCACATTTGCTGTGTCTACATGACGATTTTTGTATCGAATGGAGAACTAAAATTGGCCAAATTGAGACATATTGCGATGTCGGTGGACGATCCGGAAAAGACCGCAGATTTTTATTGTAATGCCTTTGACATGAAGCGCGTTGGCCGGACAGATTCACCCCTGGCTAAGGGATGCTACGTATCAGACGGTGTCATCACAGTTGCGCTACTGAAATATAAATCAGACCACTGGGCCGGCTATGTTGAAGGCCAGGATGAAAGAGGAAAGGATTTTGTCGGGCTGCATCATTTAGGTTTCTGGGTCGACGATATTGAAGAATCGGAAGAAAAAATAGAACAAGCAGGTGGTAAATATTTCATGGGTAGACCTGATAAAAAGGCGCCGACCACTTTTTACGAAATGAAATTTCGGGACCCTAATGGCGTAATCGTAGACGTTACGCATTTGGGTTGGGGCGGTTCCGTCAAGGATGTCGTCTCTGCAGAGAATGTGAAAAAGGAAAATATTACTTAATTCGGTTGCTATACGGACTAGCGTACAATTCCTAAATCGATTAACTACGCTAGCCGTTGCGTAATACCTATGCCCTGACAAATCGTTATTTGAAATCTACACGGAACGCGCCTCTTATAGGTCATTCGGCGGAAGACTAGTGCCTGCGACTTCAATTTCTCTTTTGTATTATCGGCCGGGAAAAAGTCTTGGGTCGGACAGAACGGCACCAAACTTCACTTGGCCAAATGTCACTGCAGCGACATCCCACGCCATGCTGTTTTGAGAGGTGGCGGCTAGTACGTCGCGTAATCCCCTTTGAAATGCGCTTTCGAATGCTAATCCACGTCCACCAGCCAGCGGAAACAAGCGTTCTACCGCTTGTACACAAAGTTTTCCCGCATAAGCGTTATTGCGGCGCCATCTCGCTCTATCCTCTTGTGTCGGAAGTTCGTCGCTTTGGGCCACTACCCTGCTTTCATCAAAATCGCGCACAAGTAGCAGCCGTGCAGCCTCAATCTCAGCACTCGCTTCACCAATTCGAGCCTGTACAGTAGGTAATTCACTTATTTTAGCTCCATGGACCGAACTACGTGGTGCCAGATCCTCCACCATCGCATCGAGTGCTCCAACTGCTATCCCGTAGGCTGTAGACGCAAACTGCTTTGTCCCAATGGCAAAAAGCGGCAATCTGTAAAGTGGCGATTTATTGACTTCGCTGCCAGGCGTCGGACCACCAGCTACTTCCGCTGCAGATATTCCCCTATGGATGGGAATAAAAGATTTATTCACTCTAAGCGAACGGCTGCCTGTACCGGCCAAGCCAGCGGGAAACCAGTCGTCGATTATCTCAAATTCGGATCTCGGCACCAGTGCAAACTGGTGCTGTGGCGGACCATCTTTCTGTGGCACAAAAAGCTGCAAATTACTCCAATCGGCAAAATCGATGCCACTGGCAAAACTCCAAGTCCCATCCGCGACCCACCCGCCATCAACTTCCTCGACCGTTGCATCCTTCCCGGGAAAAGACGACGCAATAACAGCATCAGGATTTTCTTTCCAGACATCGTCTTGGGCCTGCAACTCTTTCATTCCATTAATCCAAGACTGGCCGGTTAAGTTGGTATATATCCAGCTACTAGATCCACAACCACGACCAAGTTGTTCGGCAAGATCGAGGATTACACTAAAATCCATTTGATAGCCGCCATAACGGCTGGGTTGGAAAACCTTATAAAATCCAGCATCAACGAATGCTTGGTGTGTAGCGTCTTCTACACGCCGGTTAGCTTCGGCAGCAGGAGCACGCTCGCGCAAAATTGGTACCAATTCTCGCGCACTTTCGATAAGATCCTCGCGAAGCTGCTCGGTATCTTGCTGAACTTTGGCATCCATCGATCGGCACCTTTTATTCTGGGTTCCCCAAAACCTTAATCCAGTGCTGTCAGCCTGTCACGCCACCCAAACGGATTGCCAATGCGGAGGGTCCGGATGTCAATATTTATTCACTATTGGAGGCTACAGATTTACGGTCGAGGTTTCGATCCCAGCAACATAAATGCAATACGACATGCCTTCGAACTGCGATTAATCCAAGAATGATTTGTTGCGGCCTGTACCATCACATCACCGGCTGTCATGCCTACAGTAAAGCCGTCGTCCAGCTCCATGTCGATGTCTCCCGACATACAAACCACATAGTCAACTGAATTGGTTCGATGCATGCGACCGGGCAATCCGGGTGGATAGTCTATTATGCGGAACCAACTACCCAAGGGTGGTGGTTCAATTTCGTTGTCACGCATCCCAATATCCTCGGCAGTCCAGATTTGGGCGGGCGTTTTATCAGTTCCCCAAACGAGTGTACTCACATTACCGCGCGCGCGCAGAACACGCTGCGGCGCGAGACCATCATGCATGACTACTGCATTGCCTGAAGCGTCATGTGTAGTCACAATACGGCGTAACGGACTTGCAGGAAGGTTTATGTTTGGATCGACCGGCCATATATCTGCAAGTGGTTGAGGCCCCGGCCCAACGAGAGAATGGCTATCCTGAATTTTGGCATCAATTAACCCAAAGGCTATCCGGCATGGCTCCGGTCCTCGATTAATCCAGGAGTGATTTGTTCCCTGTTGAACCATGACGTCGCCTGCCGCCATATGAACTTTCGACCCGTTATCCAACTCCATGTCGATTTGACCGGACATACACACCACATAGTCGACTGTATCTGTTCTGTGCATTCGACCGGGGGCATTTGGAGGAAACTCAACAATACGAAACCATGAGCCGTTACGAGGAGGCTCCAAAACATTTTCGCGTAGGCCAAAATCTTCCTCGGTCCATACTTCTGCAGGTGCCTCGTTTGTACCCCAAATTAATGTGGATATGATGCCATTGCGAAAATTTTGTGTCGGCGCTGGCCCATCGCTCGTAATAATGGCTTTACCATCATCGTTATGCCCTGTGACAATTCGCCTAATGGCGTGCTCTGTCATTGATTTATCTCATTCAGCTGTTGAGCAACATTGCATTAGTGTCGGGAACATCTACATCAAACGCCACGAGAAACACCGCAATCATTATATAGAACCCAATAAGTGCAACGAGTTCTACCAAGGCAGCCTCATCGAAATGTTTAATTGCGTTTGTATACAACGCGTCACTGATTTGCCGCTGTTCTACCAATTCCATGGCAATATTATAAACTATAAGTTCCTTTTCGTCCTCGAATTGAGGACGGCGACGATACTCGATAGCTGAGATGATGGCATCGCTCAATCCACATTCTCTCGCACGCCGAGCGTGAACGAACCATTCGTATTGTGCAGTGTATTGTCGAGCTATTACGATAATTGCGAGTTCTTTAAGTGGTAGCGGCACGCGTGAGTCGGACAACATGTGATTAACCATCTCGGCCACACGTTCGCAAACATCGGGTACCCTTAACATAACACCGAATGGCCCCCTCACCTCACCACCACTTCTTTGTTTGGCTATGAGGTCGTGTAAGTTGCGTTGTACATCGCTCATCTTCTTAATTGGCAGAGGGTCGAGACGCGACATGTTCTTCTCCTTATTCATACGTGTTTTGAAAACCTGCCGGAATTGATAACAGGCAACAAGGTAACGGGTTACTTGTCATAGTGTCTTCGTACCCCCATGATCCGGCTAAAGAATTTTATATCTGGGATTTTTAATATGACTGATATGGCCTATGCGGCAGTTTTAACCGAAGTCCGCAAATTCGAAACCCGGGAAGTTCAGCTACCCGACATAGGTCCTAATGAAGGGCTACTTAGAATGGAGGCCGCCGGACTTTGCGGGACTGACTTCGAACAATATGACGGCCACTTTGTCGGCACCCCACTAGGTTCTTTACCTGTCACACCCGGTCATGAAATTTTCGGCTGGGTGGATCGTGTTGGCGTGAATGCTGCAAAACGTTGGGGCGTAAGTGAAGGTGACCGCGTAGTCGTAGAAACCTCAATACCGTGTGGCGAATGTTTAGCGTGCCAAGACGGAAGATCCATCTTTTGCGACAAGAATATGGGATACGGCTTAAGGATGGGTTTTGACAACCCACCTCACCTGTGGGGTGGTTATGCGTCGCATCTATATTTACATCCCAATTCCAGGTTGCATAAAGCGCCGGATGATATTCCGACAGACGCGATGAGCTTGTTTAACCCTTTGTCAAATGCTGTACGTTGGGCAGGTGCCCGGCCGAATTTACAAGAAGGTCAGACCATCGTAATAGAAGGTCCCGGTCAACGCGGGCTTTTAAGCGTAGTGGTTGCCAAAGAAATTGGCGCTGGACAAATCATCGTCACCGGCACGAAGCACGATAAATATCGACTCCAAATTGCCAAAGAGTTTGGGGCAGATGCAACCATTAACGTTGACGCGGAAGATCCCGTCGAACGTGTTCACCAACTCACCAACGGACGCAAAGCCGATATTGTACTGGATGTGTCAATGGGTGCGACAGAACCAATAATGCAAGCCGTCGAAATGACAAAAAAAGGCGGCACCGTCGTAGTCGCAGGTGTCAAAACACACAACGCGCTGCAGAACTTCTACACTGACAAAATTCTTTTTAATGAAATTTCCATGCTTGGTGTTTTGTCGTCGGATTGGGAGGATACGGCCAAAGCTATCGAAATTTTACAGGACAAGTGGCAAGATTTAACTAAACTTTGTACACATAGCTATACACTTGGCGAAGCGGAGAAAGCGGTACAACTACTCGGTCGTGAAATCGAAGACGGTCCAGAGCCCATCCACATCCACTTGGACACTACAACGGCCCCCTAAAATAGAAAGAGATTTATCATGACTTCTCGCCTACCGATCCGGCTTGCGGCCGGTTCAGGCCCCACATTTGGTGTCGACGACTTATCTTGTGCAGCAGCTACTTACCTTGGGTGTTGGGAAGAAGAGGGCCTCGAAGTTTCATGGACGCCTGTACACGGGGGTGTAGCAGCCATACAAGCAGTACTGGACGACATCGTAGACGTTTCCTACGGTGGGCTCGGCCCGGTTTTAAAATATAGATGCGACGGAAACCCTGTCAGAATTGTCGTCTCAATGGCCCGCGGTTTAGCGCAAAACCTTGTGACACAATCAAGAATTTCTGCTCCCGACAAATTACACGGTGTTTCTTGGGCACTTGATGGTTTTGGTGCATTAAGTCACCACATGGCGCGACTCGTCGTAAAAGCCTTGAACATTAATGAGGCGGAAATCGATTGGCAGGCGGTAGGACCGCCGCCTGAACGTATTGAGCGATTACTCGCCGACACTATTGATGTCTCCCTTATCCGTGTTGAGGAGGCGGTAGCATTGACTGCTGATGATAGTAATGATTTGCAGACGCTACTGGGGTTTGCCGAATTGAAAAACTTAGTACCACTGCAGCCGCATGGCGTCCTAGCGACCACTGAAGCTTACGAATTAAGCCACCAAGAAGAGCTTCTTCGTCTCACCCGCGGCATGATCAGAGCTTCACGCGCATTGCATGACAAATACGACAACTTTCGTAAAGTATACGACCATCATGTTTCAATTTCGGCGCCGGAAGAGGCAATCCATAAGATCTGGCAACAAGAGCGGGATACGTGGGGCTTTGCCGTAAATGGTGAACTGACCAATACCCACTGGAACAGTCAACTTGCGTCATTTTTCGAACTCAACCCAAACTTGCCGAGCATAACCAGAAACGAAGTCATTGCAGAAAATTTTGTTCCCGATGCATTAAGCGTATTGGGTGTACGTGAGGGTGCCGATGAACCTGATTAAGCTATTATTTGGAAGTTCATGGGGTAAAAATCAGTGGAAATTAGTCAAGGTAGAATTTTAAATCTTAATGATCTAGCTTCCCGTTGTTTCCAAATAAGAACAATTAACAGAATTTAGAGGAGGAATATTTAAAATGAAAAAGGCCATCACGTTATCCCTATTTAGCGGACTAGTCGCTGCTTTTGCAATTTCTACCAACGCCATTTCACCCGCAGGCGCACAAAATTTTTACAAGGGAAAAAAAGTTAAAATGATCGTCCGCTCGGCACCGGGCGGTGGATATGATTTTTATGGACGGCTACTTGCTCGCCATATGCCAAAATATATTCCGGGCAAGCCCAAATTTATCGTGGTGAATTTGCCTGGCGCCGGCGGTATTGTTGCCGCCAACTATATGATGCAACGAGCGAAGAAAAACGGTACCGAGATTGCAATTTTAACTCGGTCCTTAGCACTTTCGCAGCGCACCAAAGATGTAGGTGTAAAGTATGATTTGCGTAAACTCACTGCGCTTGGTAGTGCCGCCTCTTCGACATTTTTGGTTGCCATGGGAAAAAACCAGCCCATCCAGTCTTACAAAGCCTTAAAGAATGCAAAAAACAAAGTGCTGTTCTGTGCGACCGGGCCCGGTGCAGGCTCTTACCAGTATCCTGCATTGTTGAAGAATGAAGGTTTCAATATCAAGATTATTACAGGCGTTATCGGGACGAATGCCCGTTTTCTTTCAATCGCACGAGGCGAGACGCACGGCACCGCAAACAGCTACGAAAGTACCCGTGCAGCCTTCAAAGAATTCAAACTCGTTCCTATCTTGTATAACGGCGCGCCAATTGCACCTTTGAAGGGTGTGCCTCACATCAACACGTATTTGTCCGAACAGGGCAAGCAACTTGCCGCTCTGATGGGAGCGCCCCTTGCGGCCGGCCGGCCATTTTTCACCACACCCGATGTATCTTCCGACCGAGTAAAAATATTGCGCGCGGCATTTAAGTCAGCGCTCCATGACAAGGAACTACT
>CAYZMI010000006.1:0-1269 GCA_964479475.1 uncultured Rhodospirillaceae bacterium
GTTACTGATGCGCCTTTGAGATTTAAAAATATTGTGCCGCGTCTCCTACAACCAATTTTTAAAATTTGAACTTACCGTAAATTGCTGAATTTTCGCCCATTCTTTTAACTATTAATTACTGAACGATTATAACTTTAATGGATTTAGAAAAAACGACATTGTCTCAGCACTCATGTTGGGGGTCTGTAACAATTATAGCTACGCTGTGACTATCAGGGGTTTATGTGCCCTTATAGAAAGAACCACATTTACTTAAAAAAAATCGCATTTCCATTTTAAATTTAGCGTCCCAGAAATCGCTTTTGTGATTTGTGATAATGAGGTGTATGAGATCGGTGGCTTGGGTCAAATTCGGTCCCGCCAATATTCCCATCATTGACGATACTCTCTGGCTCCTTTTACCATTAAATAAATAACATTCGACTAATCGGCGCTTTGCATTTCATAGTTAACTCCCATTAACGGAGGACGTGTCGTTGGAAAATACACAAGACGGTGGCGAGGCCATTGTTGAAGCTTTCCGTAATCTCGGGATTGACTACATTTTCTCGTCGCCCGGCTCCGAGTGGGGCCCAGTTTGGGAGGCTTTAGCCCGCCAAATTACTGGCAACAAGGCGGGCCCTACCTATCTAAGTTGCTGGCATGAGACACTCGCTGTCAATCTCGCGTGGGGTTACACTGCGGTAACTGGGAGGCCGCAGGCAGTACTTTTGCATGCTGGCGCTGGTTTGTTGCAGGGGGCCATCGGAGTCCATGGGGCAAACGCCAATAACACACCTATGTTAATTATGTCGGGGGAGGCACTTTCATATGGTGAGGACCCCAACTTTGATCCTGGTCGTCAATGGTTTGGTAGCCTCAGCATTGTAGGAGGACCCCATCGGTTGATGGAGCCCGTTGTTAAATGGGCCAATCAGGTGACAAGTCCGGAAACTCTTTATGAGCAAGTCGTTCGGGCTGGTGAATTGGCGCAACGTAATCCGCCAGGCCCGGTTTATCTGAACATGCCAATTGAAACAATGCTGCACGACTGGTCTCCGCCCGATTCGTTACGGGAAGTACCTAATGCACCAAAGCCCCGTGCCTCAGAAGGAGACATCGATTTAGTCGCAGAGCAGCTAATGTCAGCGCAAAATCCTCTTATAATCACCGAATCAGCGGGTCGCGAACGCGAGGGGTTTGAAGCATTGGTAGCACTGGCGGAACTGCTGGCTATTCCGGTGGTAGAGAACGAGAGCCACCGCTACGCTAATTTTCCTAAGGACCACC
>CAYZMI010000006.1:1369-5194 GCA_964479475.1 uncultured Rhodospirillaceae bacterium
ATTCCGGTGGTAGAGAACGAGAGCCACCGCTACGCTAATTTTCCTAAGGACCACCACCTTCATTTAGGTTTTAACGTGAAGACGCTACTTCAAGCAGCCGATTTTGTTCTACTAGTACGCAGTTATGCGCCGTGGTATCCGCCACGGGCCGGACCAAAGACAGCTAAAGTTGTTGCAATTGATGAAAGCCCACTCGATGCGAAGCGCGTCTATCAGAACCTTCAAGCCAACATTTATTTGGAAGGCGATGTACCAAGCTCACTGGAGTTATTGTCTGAGGCCGTAAAAACAGCCGGTATAGACGCCGGGGTTGTGAGCCGCCGTAAGACTACTCTAACCGCGTCCCATGAAGATTTACATCAGAGCTATCGAGCCGCCGAAGAAGCGGTAGGGACAGTAACGCCAATCGACCCGATTCATCTATGTGCGCGGATGAGCGCAGTGCTGCCTGATGACGTTGTCTATGTCGATGAAATTACGACCCACCGGCAATGCATCCAACGCCACCTTCAATGGAACACACTACACGGTTTCATCAAGGTGCCGACTGGGCTCGGACAAGGCCTGGGAACGGCCTTGGGTGTCAAACTCGCCTATCCGCATCGGCTGGTAGTCTCCGTGATTGGTGATGGCGGCTTCCTATATAATCCGGTGACCCAAAGTCTGGGATTTTCGAAGGACGCTAAACTCCCCATCCTGATTGTGGTGTTCAATAATCAGGGCTACCAAGCGATGTTGAATAATCATAAGTCCTATTATCCGGATGCCACTGCCGCCCAGAACGATCTCTGGCTTGGCCATGCGATCAATGGTCCCAATTATGAGGAATTGGTTAAGCCGTTTGGTGGGACCGGTCTGCGGGTAGATGACCCTGCGGCTCTTGACGATGCGTTGCGCAATGGAATTATCGCCGTTGAGCAAGGCAATACAGCAATCATAAATGTTATTCTTAGCAGGTAAGGTCAGATTGGATATAAGGCAAAGAGCATAAGAGCGTATCTTTTTAAAATTTAAAATTATAAATTGAACCCAACGACAGGAAGAAATTGATCAAACGATGGTGAATTAAGCCGTTATGCCCAAAAAAAACCCGCAAGTAGCCCGCCTTTTCCGTGACCTTTCTAAATTAGGGAATGATGTCTTTGCGTCACGCGAATATAGACAATTTCTGTCGACTAAACTGACGCGAAAGCGCGCAGCCTATTATATATTTGAACGCTCGCATTTTCATCTAAATCGACGCCAGTGCTGGGCGTTGGTTCAGGCCCGCGCACCGTTTGATATAAAACAACTTATTTGGCACCACGAGATGGAAGAATTAGAGGGTGACAAAGAACGCGGTGTCGAAAACCACTGGGTGCTAGGCATGCAAGAGGGCGCCTCTGTGGGCTTGAAACGGAGTGATTTCAATAAACCTCCGGGTGAGGGTACTTTGATCTGTACCAGTGCCTGGTCTTTTATTGCGGAGCAGCTGCCTTGGCTTGAGGCGTTGGCTTCGTCTTGCATGCTGGAGATCGCCAATTCGGATGGCATCATCAAGGGAGGTGGAATTGCTGGTCGATTTGGTAGAAAGATGGCAAGAGAGCTAAAAATACCGCTCAACAAACAGCCGTCAAATAAAGAGCATATGGAGGTGGATATTGTCCACGCTAACCTATTGTTCGAGGCTGCGGAAAAACATGTCACCAGCAAGGAGGATTATAACCTCGCCGTAAGCGGGGCGGAGCAGGGTCTTTCTATCTACAAAACCTGGCTCGGATTAATGGCAATCGAAATGGATCGTATGCGCTAAGCGCGGCTTAATCCTGCTCTTCGTTAACGTCCCAAACTTCGGTGTTCATGGGGATGTCATTGCGACGGCGTTGGGCCGCACGGCGGCCATTTTCCCAGTAATTGCTTTCCACCGCCCTACGCGCCTCTTCCTCAAGCGTATCCGGCCAAAAACCAAGGGGATAACCATACCAGGGCGTCTCCGGTTTGAGCTTCGGTAAGCCTAACTTATCTTCCCAAATGGACCGAGCATGTTCCATGTATTCTTTCTTTGGGAGTGCCACCGGCGGGTAATCTTGCTTTTGCGTGGCATCGATGAGCAACGCCGAATCCTCGCCACCGGTAATGGCCTCGCTGGGACCGTGACCGGGATCCTTATGTTGAATGATTTGAAAATCAAGATGGGGGCTAGACCGGAAGGCTAGCGCCCAGAATACTGAATCCAGATTACGCGGATCGATATCCTCATTGACAGCCACAACAAACTTACCGGACGCGCGCTGTTGCGCCTGCAGCCCATAAAGTGCCCGCCACACCTCGGTGCGCGGGACACCGCGTTCCAGAGTGATGAAGATAAACTTGCGGTTTCCAGTCAGCGGTTGGTGACATGTGACCCGCTTTACTCCCTTAATCCCCAAATTGTCGCGCAGATGCCTCAGATAACCGAATTCATGGGTCATACCCCTGATAGCAGTGAACTCGTTTGGGTGAAGCTGGCTGAGATAGGTGATCAGAATGGGGTCGCGCCGACGCGTTATTGCTGTCACATCCACAAAGCAGTTGAATTCCTGGGTATTAACGTGGCCGTGGGCCTCCGCGTACGGTCCTTCCGGCTCAAGGTATTCGGTATTAACATACCCCTCAATAATAATTTCTGCGTCTGCAGGTACCAGTAGGTCCACGGTCTGTGCCTTGACTACATTAACCGGTGTGCCCAGAAGTCCGCCGGCAATCTCTACCTCGTCGACTCCTTCCGGCGCTTTCCACACGGCGGTGTAAGCTAATACCGGCGGGCCTCCAATAACATAGGCGCACGGCATGGGCTTGCCTTGTTCCTTATATTTTAACCAGTGACTGTAGCCACCGGCGCGTAACTCGGTGGACGTGTTAAGTCCAAATCGTCGTGGCGCCTTGATCTGACCGCGATAAGTACCGAAATTCTGCAACCCCGTTTCCGGGTCTCTGGTTACGAACCCAGTTCCGCTTAGAAATGGGGCATTGTCCCAACCAGGTGTAGAAATAGGCACAGGGAGCGAATCAAGTGCATTCCCAGGTTTATCTAGTTCAGTGCCCTCGACCACAACCTCCTGGCAAGGTGCATCTGTAATTTCGCAGGGAGGAATGGGATTGGAAAGTGCTCGTTCCCAAAGCCCGTTGGATTCCTCCAGGGGGCAGCCAAGCCCTATACTGTAAATCTCTTCACTGCCGCCCCAAGCTCCAATCAGAACCGGCATATCAAACGTATTTCCTTTACTGTCTGTAACGTTGTTGAAGAGCCAGGCCTTGCGATCCTCGTCAGCTACGCCGCCGCGCACCTGCCAGCGCACCAGAGGAAATAGTTCCGTATCCTTGTTAATTGGAATGTCAATGACACGCAGAAGGTTGGCTTCCTCTAGCGATTTTAAATGATCGCGCAGGTCGGGGTATCCACGCGGAGATGAATTAGCCATGATCACATTCCTTCGGTTTGGTACAAATTGTTGCCAACACTACGTCGTTGCATAGAAAAAGTGCAAATAAAGGAAGTTTGGAGATGCTTAAAATTTGGGGACGTCGAGATTCATTTAATCTTCAGAAAGTCATGTGGAGCGTGGCTGAACTTGGTCTCGCGTACGAACGCATTGAGGCAGGCGGCATCCATGGTGTCACCAATACTGCAGAATACCTAACCATGAATCCCAATGGTCGGGTGCCTACGATCGACGACGATGGATTCGTGTTGTGGGAATCTAACGCCATTATACGGTATCTCGCGGCCAAACATGGTAGGGGTGTACTCTATCCTGAAGACGCTAAAGTCCAAGCGGAAGCAGACCGTTGGATGGAGTGGCAAAG
>CAYZMI010000006.1:5294-15939 GCA_964479475.1 uncultured Rhodospirillaceae bacterium
GCGATATGCACCAGTTTATTCGCTTTCAGCCAGTGACCACGGCGGGCCTTGGTGCTAGCCCAAATCAGTGCACGGCCTGCGACCTCACCCCGTTCCATAGCTAGATCGACACCTTTCGATCCTTTATAACCGGTGATGATTTTAAACTTGGTGCCAAGCAACGGATTCATAAGTTTTACCATGCGGTACCAGCTTGAATTTGGATTGGTAGCGCCGATGATAGCCTGGGTCTTCTTGGCATCATTTAAGGATTTGATTGGTGAGGTATGCCACAACGAGAGCACACTACCTAGGCTGGTAATAGAACCCAGCCAATTGAATTTAGCACCGTCAAATCGAACACCCTTAGGCCGAAGAAGCTGGTTCTCTACAATGGACGAGATGGGCATACTGATTACGCTGCCGTCCTTGGGTGAGACGTTATATACATAGTTGGCTGCCTTGGTGCCGCCACCGCCCCGCATGAACTGCATAACTACGGTTGGTTTGCCGGGGATATGCTTGCCCAGATGATTGCCAATTAGACGGCCATTCAAGCCAAAACCACCGCCGGAGCCAGATCCCACAATCAGTGTCATCTGCTTACCTTTATAAAAGCCGGACACCGCATCAGCTTTAGCCGTTTGGGTACTGTATGCCGTAACTGCAACTCCCACAGCTAACAACAGACCTACAAATTTATTTGTCATGTTCGAAGTTCCCCCTTTTATTTATATTTAGTTCACTATTTCAAACTGCCGTTTACCGGTTTGGCATCGCTTTCATTTCAATCGTCATCAATCGAAGCCATGTTTTGTTGATCGCCCAGGTGGTTCGTGCGCCATGCATGATAGTGTTGTAGTCATCCTTCGTCTTCATGTGGCGTTTAGCAACAGAAATCAAAAACTTCGAGTGTTCGTCCTCCACATCCATGTGATCCTGATTGGAGGGTTGACGCGCCAAAGGAATGCCAAGCTCTCGTCGCAACTTGTGAGCCATGCGGTTCGACATACCACCACCTTTTATAATGCCGTCTGCATTAGCGATTTCGAGACCACCCAAGAGCGCAGCGCCACCCAGCCATGGAAGCCGATCGGCCGCGTGCTGCCATGCATAGCTGCAAATCTGCGATCCCTCGCAGGGCTTCAATTTAGTAAAATCGCGCTTAGTCAAACCGACTGATGCCCCTTCTTTAATTCCGAGGGTGAGGTGATCAGCGACGCCACGCTCCTTATTGCCGGCGAGCTCATCCTCCTCGTGCTCCCAGATCAGCTGCTTGACGTCGAATGGCGCACGGGCTTGTACGTAAGCCCAACATGCACGGCGGCCAAGCACGAAGGTCGCACGGTTGATCATGTAAAATTGCGCACGCTTTTTGGTCAATTTTGTGCCAAAGAACTGTTTGTATTCGTCGGTCTTGAACAGTGTATTCGCTTCTTTATAAAGCTGTTTTTCAAGACGTATCAACATATTGGTTGTTTTGGCCACTGTGCTGCCCCCAATCGAAACTTATTATGTTTTTCAATGGCTATTGTACAGTATGAGTATAATTTGCGAAACCATTGCGCCCCCAGTATTTTTTGTGTCGATTACTTTCCATACACTCAGTCGCATGTGATAATTCAGGCCTAAAGCGGCCTTAAGACGTAAGGGTGGGCCGTTTGATTTGACCACCGAAAGGCAGATCACCATGGCTAAACTAAGACACGTCGCAATTTCGGTTCCCGATTTGCAGAAGGCTGCAAATTTTTATGAAAAAGTTTTTGAAATGGAACGCGTCCGCGAAAGTAAGGTAGCGGTCAACCTTTCGGATGGTGTGATGAATATCACTTTATTGCGTTTCCCTACCGATGAGATGGCGGGCGACGAACGTGGTAAGGATTGGTTCGGCGTACATCATATTGGCTTTCAGGTAGACGATCCTGATGAAGTCGGTCAGAGAGTTTTGGAACAAGGAGGGGTTTATATGGGCAAGGCGCCCGGTCCACCCGACTTGAACGCCGAAGACAAATATCGCGACCCCGATGGTGTGGTGTTCGATTTGTCCGAGGAAGGCTGGGTCGGAACGTCTTAACCACGCGCATTTCTGTTTCTAACAAGTCTTGAGGGAGGCACAGGTTCATGCTCCATAGAATCACCGGTATCATTAATCCTATTGTCATGCCATTTACCGAAGAAGGGGCACCCGATATCGATCTTCTGTTCAACTTTGCGGATGATTCCATCACGGCAGGGTGCAGCGCGCTGTTTATAATGGGATCCGCCGGGCAGGGTCCCACGCTTAGCTATGAGGAACGCCAAGAAAATGCCGACAAACTCATCCAATATTTGAAAGGCAGGATCCCAGTTTATGTCCATGTAGGCACTACGGATCTGCGCAGTACCGCTCAGCTTGCAGTGGCAGCTAAAGCAAGTGGTGCCGACGGTATTGGTGTAATACCCCCTTACTATTACTCAGACCACCCACCAGCAGAGATTGACCTGCACTTTAAGGGCGTGGCAGAGGCCTGTGATTTACCCATGTGGGTCTATAACAATGAACAATACTCTGGCATCAACATAACCCCGCCTTGGCTGGCAAAATTAGCTGTCGAAGTTCCCAGTATTTCCGGCGTCAAACTTGCCTACGCCAGTCTTGGCCAGATCGCGGCTTATCTGCGCCTGGCCCCGGACCGGGTCGCCATGTACGCAGGTACCACGTTAGATTTGATCCCGATGGCACAATTTGGCGTGCAAGGTTCCATCAATCCTCCGTCTACTCTTTTCCCGGAGCTTTCGGTCGCCATGTGGAATGCAATTCAGTCAGGTGATTGGAATCGTGCACATGAGCTTTATGGAATTCTAGTGCCAGCGAACACTACCGTGACCCGGCTGGGGTTCACCTATGGGCGCTCCGTATTGCGCGAAGGACTGCGCATGCGAGGCTATAATGTAAAAAATTATCCTCGTTGGGAAACCGTAGATTTACCCGATGAGCAGCGCGAGGAACTTAAGACTGCGCTGGAACCGGCCTGGAACTTTGATAAGGTAAAATCGTCAAAAGTCGCTTGATTGTGGGCTCGCACGTTGTTAATTGCCTGGCGTAAAGAACGTTGCCGCGTCATGGGTGATTCACCGCAATGGATTGTGCAATGTTAGCGAAATAATAGGGGGCCGAATGAACGGGGCGACGGCTCTAGGGGTTGGGAAAGGCATTCATATTGTTGCAACTAGCCTACTAACATTGGCTGTATTTGGTGCAAATTGCTGTATGAAGACTTCACGATCCCAACGCAAAGACGTCGCGCGCATTATCCGTGAGTAGGGCTTCCGCACGCGTGTCAAAGAAGCTGTCAAGATCCTCCAAACCTCGCACCGTCGCCGTCATGGTCGGCTCGCCGGCATGGGGAAAGTCGCTTCCGAAAAAAAGTTTCCGCGAATCCACGACTTGAGTAGCGGTGGACATACACAAGGGGTTTGCAGATAGCGCCACATCGAAATAGAGCCGCTTCAAGACGGGGCGAACGCCTTCCGGAACGTTTGCCCGGAATTTTGGCAGCACGGCAAGGCGATTGATGCGTTCGGCAAGAAACGGAATAGTGCCACCCGCATGTACGAAGATGAAGCGAATATCCTGATAGCGCAGGAAAACCCCTTCGTGCAACATATTGACGACAGCGCGTGTGGTGTCGAATGGGAACTCTAGGGTTGGCACCGGAATTTCAGGAAGAGAATCCCATCCCTTCGATAGGGTGGGGTGGTAGAATACAGTCGCTTTGCGTCGGTTCAGCTCTTCGAAGACCGGTGCGAATTCTGGGTCACCGGGGTATCGGCCATCATAGTTGGTCAGCAATCCGACGCCTTCCGCCCCCAGCGTATCGCAGGCATAAGCGATCTCCTGAAGACTAGCGTCGATGTTTGGCAAAGGCAAAACAGCGAAATAGCCGAACCGCCCAGGATTATCTTTTGCCATGTCCGCCGCATAGTCGTTGCTATAGCGCGCGAGGTCACGCGTCTCTTCGGCGTCTCCAAACCAGATGCCGGGTGAGGACATGGAGGTTATTGCCGTGGCAATGCCGTTTCGATCCATGGCTTCTATGGACATCGATGGGTTCCAGTCGGGGACTGACCCAGTGAGACCTTGTGCCCCTATGCGTGTACCGAGTGCGGTAACATAATCTGGCGGGAGGATATGGTGATGGACGTCGATCAATTCCTGCATTTTGCAAATTTCCTTATTTCTAATCGGGCCCGGGTATTTTACGCCGGATCAGGTCACCATACGTATCAGCGAACCTCAAAATCGCATCTGTAAGAGCGGCCCTGTGTGGTTCATCAACCGGTAGGCTGATGAATACATCACCGCGCGAGGCCAACAATACGCCTTTGAGGAGGCATTCCATGTGAAGCAATTGGGCAAGTGATCGGCTCGCTGGTGGAATATCATCCGGAGAGTTGATTGAACGGCGGGAAAAATGGACCGTAAACATCGACCCCAGGCCCACAAACTGTATCGGAACATCCAGGTCCACCATTAATTTATTGAGTTGTCGGCGAAACGCTTCGTTGGTGTTCAAAAATTCCTCGGCTCGATCTGCCGTAAATACCTCGGTTAGCCCGGCGTAGCCCGCTGCTAGGGAACAAACATTGTTATTGAAGGTTCCCGCATGTCGCAGAGCACCGCTAGAGGCTGGGTCATAGCGTTCCATGATGTCCCTACGGCCGCCAAACACGCCGGTCGGAAGTCCACCGCCGATATATTTTCCGAGGGTCGTCAAATCCGGATAAATGTCATAAAGCCCCTGTATGCCATGCGCGCCGCACCGGGAGGTTTTGACCTCGTCGAAGATGAGAAGTGCCTCGCAACGCTCCGTTTCTTCGCGTAACGTACGTAGAAATTCCACATGGCCCGGGATGTTCCCGGCGGCGCCGAGGATCGGCTCGACGATGACCGCCGCAAGATCAGCCGCATTTTGGCGAATGAGTGCGGTGGCCGCATCACTATCGTTGTAGGGCGCTACCACGTAATTAAACGGAAGGTTTATTGGGCTACCTTTGCCAGAGAAGACAAGCACGCCTCCGTGATAGGCTTCCTGAAAAACCAACACTTTGCGCCGGCCCGAAAACGCGATCGCAGTCATGATCGCAAGTATATTCGCTTCGGTTCCCGAGTTGCAGAACCGTAATGTCTCGATCGATGGAAACCGATCAGAGATCGCAGAGGCGAATCTCTCGTCAATGGCCGTCGGAGCCGCCAAAACTGTGCCACCTTCTAGCGCTCTTATGATGGCAGCCTTGATCAAGGGGTCGGAATGGCCGTAGAGCCCCGCGGAAAACTCGCCTACGAAGTCGAAATAATGATGGCTGTCGATGTCCCAAACTTCGGCAGCTTCTCCCCGCTCCATTGTGATTGGGAAGGGTTCAAAATACAAAACTGACCTTGTGTTACCCCCAGGCAGGACTCTCCGAGAAGACTCGAACGCCGCGCGACTGTGCGGACGACTTTCGGTATAACGCTCCCGAGTTGATGCAAGCGCCGCCTCGATGGAAAGATTTTTTCGTTCAATTCCGCCGGCCATCGTCAGGTGTTGCTCGCTGCCCTCCATCAGCAGCCTACCTTATCCGCATCTGCAACCATCTCGTTGACGCTGGAGGCCATCACTTTGAGGCCAACGGAAAAATCATCCATATTCATTTCCTCGTGACGGTTGTGGCTTCCCTTAGCGTTTCGGATGAGGATGATGCCGGACGGAATTCCCATGCGAGCAAAAATGGCGGCATCGTGCCCCACTGTAGCCATCTTGTGCGGGTCTGTTTCGATTGACTGGCAGTTAGTGGTAATCCCACTGATCACTTCTGGATCGAGAGCCACAGCACCGGTGCCAACGCGTTCTCCTAAGTCGAAGCGGACATTGTGTTCCTCAGCAAGCTTTTGCGCCTTGTCCAATAGGCTCTGATGCACCCGGTCCATAACCGCATCGCTGATGCTGCCAATATTGAGCGTAAAACTAGTAACTCCCGGCACTTTTGTCATGGAGTGTTCAGCCGAATCGGTCTGGCAGATACCACAAGTAAACACCAGGTCTTTATGGCCTGCCTCTATTTCTTGTTGCCACTGTTCATCGGCGAAAGCGATCAGTTTGGCTGTTGCCATCATGGCGTCCGCCCGCAAGCGCCTCGGTACGGCGGCCGAATGTGCGTAGCGACCGAAACACTTGGCAAAAGGATAGCGGATATTGCCGCGAATTGCGGTGGCAATCGCGATAGGGCGTCCCAAATCAATCAGTTCGGGTCCCTGTTCAATATGAAGCTCGAGATAAGCGCGAACCCGATCGAGGCTGACCGCGGGTTTGCCGTTAATCTGCGACCGGTCGACGCCGATTTCAGTGAGATGCTCCGCCAACGTTCTGCCGGTATCGACGCGATGCATGGCTTCTGCTTGGGCGAGAGTGAGCTGACCGGTGAACAGCTTGCTGCCGAGATAGGCCGTGCCGAACCAAGGACTTTCCTCCCCTCGAAAACCAAGTACGCGTAAGCCCCGTTGCGTCTCCAACCCGCATTCCTTTAATCCTACGAGCGTTCCGATCCCGGCGATTACCCCCGCTAGCCCGTCATAGTTCCCGCCGCGTGGAACGGAATCGATATGCGACCCGATTAGGAATTCCGGATCCGTTTCGAATTGGCCCGGACCCGTGAAAGTGACATTACCGACCCGGTCATAATCGGCATCGAGTCCTTGTTGTCTTGCGTAGTCAATTAGAATTTCGGCTGCAGCCGTTTCGGCCTCCCCATAGGAGCCGCGGGAAATTCCGTTATCGTCGCCGGTTCGCTCAGCTATCTTGGTAAATAAATCCGATAAGGAGCCCGTCAGGCCGTCGATTTTTTTGATCAGGGCATTGTTCATCACGTGGTCCCGGTAATGGGTTTGACAAAACGACCATATCCAGGTTTCGCGACAATGGACCCTTCCTCATAAACCGGTTGGCCTCTTACATATGTGGCAACCACTCTCCCCGCCAAAGTCGAGCCGCTGAATGGGCTCCACTTGGTGTCAGATGTCATTTCTTCGGCGTTAAACTGTTGCGGCTCGCGTGCTAGCACGGCGATATCGGCATCAGCCCCCACTGCTATTTGCCCTTTATTTGGGAATAACCCGAAGTGGCGTGCCGGATTTTCGGCCGCCATGCGGGCGACAAAGCTGGGTGACAGAGATCGCTGGTCAACCGCGGCGGAATAGAACGCCGGTAAAAACGTTTCAAGACCCGGTATGCCAGATCCATTCTTGAAAATGTCGGGGTCGGATTTACGGCTTTCGGGCCAAGCAACATGATCTGTCGAAACAAAATCTACTTCGCCTAATAGCATACTGTGCCAAAGCGCATCTCTTTCGCCCTCTGATCTGATTGGTGGATTGATCTTCAGATAGGCACCTAGGCGGATCACATCCTGCTCGTCAAAATAGAGATAATGGATACAGGTTTCTACGCTGACACTGTTGCCGAGTGATCGGTAGTGCATAGCAATCCGGTTCCCGGCCGCTAGTGAACTGTGAACGATATGACACCGAACGTTGGTGTGCGAGGCGAGCTCCAAAATCTGCGCGTCAGCAACAAGCTCCGCAATCGGGGGTCGGCTGCCGCCATGGGCGGCAGGGCTAAGATCGCCCTTGGCAATCCAGCGGTCGACGAGGTGGGTGACGAGTTCCTGGTCCTCGTTATGGAACGCAACCGGGAGATCCACCGCCGCTGCTTCCTGGAAAATCTCGTACATCTCAGCGGTTGAAAAACGGGGGAACCGGATTGGATGATATTCGAAGGTTGATAGTTTGATTGCAGCCGCTCCAGCCGCTGCGAGATCGTGGATGGCATAGTTATCCTGATTCTTGGGCGCCGTTGCGTAGAGCGCGACATCGACCAAGGCGATTTTCTCAAGCGCCTCAATCTTCGCCGTCAGCCGTTCCACGGAATCGACCGGCACCGGCTCGTCAAATGGCATGTCGACCACTGTCGTTACTCCACCGGCGGCGGCAGCCCGGGTGGCGTCACGCAGCCCTTCCACCCCTTCGAAGCTGCCGGCATGGATCTGGCCGTCGACTATGCCGGGAAAGACCAGGCTGTTTTTAAAATGCCTTATCTTCTTCGCTTTTGGCGGTTCACCACTGCCGACGGCCTCAATGCGTTCGCCGGCTATTCCCACAAAACCATTGGTCAGCACCGTTTCGGCGAGCACTACGTCACCGGTGATCACAGTATCAAGAATTTCCGATGGCATAGTCTTCCTAACAGATCCCGTTTTCCTGTGCCGGGCTGCGGTGGTGGCCCGGACGGGCTACCACTCCCCTGGGGCGAGCTTTTCGACCATTTCGTCATAATTTTCCGACAAAGGCAGCAGGATTGGATAGCTTATTCCGGCATCCATCCATTCCTGCACACGATCCTTGATATGGGACACATTCCCCGAAATAGTGAGCGCATTGACGATATCGTCGCTGACCAACTTTGTAGCTTCTTCGACCCCGCCCGGCCGGGCCGGCCATCCCCCCATAGTTTTCTTGATGCGATCGAGCAATTCAGGCTCTAGCGCCGCTGCCTTGCCGATATGAGGCTGTTGCCCAAGGTATTTGGTGATTAAATAGCGCGTGCTTTCAAGTGCTTGCTCCGGATCGTCGGACATGGAGATATTGATGAGCTGCGGTCGATCGTAATCGTCGATTGTGCGGCCCGCACGGGCGGCTCCGACCTTCAGGTTTTCGACCATGCCGCGCGTATAATCGGCCGATAGCAAACCATTGAGAATAGCACCATCGGCGATTTCGCCCGACAACTGCGTCATGATCGGACCTGTCGGGCCGATGTGCAGTTCAACCGGACGCGGTTCGCGGGACATTCCATGCCCAAGATCGAGGCTGATATCGCGCATCTGAACGAACTCGCCTTCAAACGTAAATTCTTCCATATTGAGAAGTCTTCTAAGTGTCGTCAAATATTCACGCATTTGCGAAACTGGTTTGCTGCGCTCAATCCCTTGTTTCCACGCTAGCGGATCCCAATAGGCACCGAGACCACAAATGACCCGGCCCGGCGCGATCTCGTCCAGCGTAGCAAGTGTCATAGCCATAAGGGCGGGACCACGAGTCCAGGTGTTCACAATACCAGTGCAGAGCTTGATACGGCTTGTCACCGCCGCAAAGGCTCCGAGGACGGAAAATGCTTCCCGCGCTAGCCGTGTCTCAGTGACCCAGGCTGCCTCGTATCCAAGCTGCTCAATCTTCTGAACAAGCTCAATCTGTTTTCCGACGGAAGGTCGATCGAGGAAACAAAAACCGACGCGATCCATCCTCATCGTATGAAGTCTCCCTTTTTAAATTTTAGAGCCATGCAAAAATATTTTACCTGATGCTGGCTCTTATTTTCGATTACCTCCACTATAGTATTATTGAAATACCCGGTCTACGGTTCCCCCTGCGGGATGGAAGCGGAGATTGCAGAACAACCAAGAGATCTAAATCCGTGATTCATTTATTCGATCAACAAAGAAGGCGACTGCCGATCCATATTTTTTTAGAGCGAAAACGATGAGCACGCTTTTGATCCGTAACGCTGAATTGCTCGTGACGATGGATGATCAGCGCGCGGAAATTCGAGGCGGCGGAATGTTTATTCGCGACGGATGGATCGAGTGTGTTGCACCAAGTGCAACCCTACCCACCGAAGCTGATCAGATCGTCGATCTCTCGGGTTTCGTCGTCTTCCCGGGCCTCATCAACACCCATCATCACCTGTTTCAGACGCTCCACCGTGCAGCCACGGGCACTTCGGAATCCAAGCTCACAGGATGGTTGAAAGCGCTCTATCCGAAGTGGGCCGGCATGACGCCGACAAATGTCCGCCTGGCCACCGAAATTGGACTGGCGGAGCTCGCGCTCTCAGGTTGCACCACGGTCGCTGATCATCATTATCTGTGGCCGAATGGAAATGTTGCGGAAGATCAGATTGAAGTGGCAAGGCATGCTGGTCTGCGATTTCACCTCGGGCGGGGGTTCCAGAGTTTGGGTGCAAAGCAAGGGGGTTTTGCACCGCCATCGTTGATTGAAAACAACGACGATATTCTTGCGGATTGTGAAGACGTAGTTGCTCGGTTTCATGATCCAAACCCGGGTGCCATGACGCGCGTGTTCATTGCTCCTAGCTCTGTCAGGTCCGTGTCGCCAGATTTATTGCGCCTGTCGGCAGAGTTGGCGCGCACTCTTAATGTGGGATTTCATATGCATCTTGGCGAGACCGCGGAGGAGCTTGACTTCATCCGTCGGGAATTCGGATGCCGGCCGGTTGAACTCGCAGAGAAGCTTGGATGCATGGGTGAGAACAGCTGGGTAGCTCACGGTGTCTTTTTCAATGAAGAAGATATCGATATTCTAGTGCGAAATGGTTGTGGTGTCTGCCATTGTCCCAGCTCTAATATGATTCTTGGTTCCGGTGCCGCGCCGGTCCAAGGTTTTCTTGATGCCGGTGTACCAGTAGGGTTGGGTACCGATGGTGCGGCGTCCAACGATTCAAGCAATATCATGGCGGAATTACGGCTAGCGCTGTTGTTGTCGCGTATGACGTCTATGTCCTCGCAGAGCAAAATGACGTCAAGACAAGCATTTGAAATTGCCACCCTTGGTGGCGCTCAAACCCTCAACCGC
>CAYZMI010000006.1:16039-25151 GCA_964479475.1 uncultured Rhodospirillaceae bacterium
CCGAAGCACAAGAAGATCAAACATCACTTGGGTTTATTTTTAGTCTTTGTGATTTTTAGTGCTCTCACGTAGCAATTAAATGTTTGCATAAAAGTTCTTTTGTCGCTATCGGCATTGACCACATGGGAAGATTTGATTTTCCTTCTCTAAATTGGGATAATTTTTCTAAATCATCTGCTGATTTTAGATTTTCGCCAGCCAATTACCTTCCGCCCAGTTGCCGGTGTCTCTGACAAAGTGAATATACATTGGCAAGTCGAACTTGAGGTGAAAGGCCAGAGGTAGTCGACAAAATTTATATCCTTCATCATTTCCAGGGTCTTTATTAGATTGCGCGTTAGATTATTAGTGTGCCCCCTCCAAAGGACAATTCTATCGAAATAGCGGATGCGAAGCATAGTTTCAAAACTAGCGAATGAGGTATCAAACTTTGGCTTATACTATTCCAGCAGAAATGAAGGCGATTGAAATTTCCAGCCCCGGCGGTCCCGATGTCCTGAGCCTCGTTACACGACCGGTGCCGGAACCGGGTAAACATGAATTATTGATTAAGGTAGCATCAGCGGGACTAAATGGTGCTGACGTGACGCAGCGAAAGGGTGCTTATCCCATGCCTCAAGGTGTCACCGATATTCCTGGATTGGAAGTAGCAGGTACGGTCGTTGCGGCAGGATCAAACACAAACCGAATTAAAATAGGTCAACCAGTCTGCGCGCTTATTTCCGGCGGCGGTTACGCAGAATATGCAACAGCGCCTGAACCACAATGCATGTATCTGCCAGCCCAAGTGGAACTATTGGAAGCAGGTGGGATACCTGAAACGTTCTGCACGGTATGGACAAATTTAATAGATCGAGGGGCACTTAAGTCGGGTGAAACAGTCTTAGTTCAAGGGGGCAGTAGTGGCATCGGCTGCACAGCGATCCAAATTGCTAAATTATTTGGAGCGACTGTGTTTTCAACGGCACGAACAGAGGAAAAGTGTCGCGCCATTCAAACCCTCGGGGTCGACCGAGCGATCAATTATACGACGGAAAGCTTTCTGGATGTGTGTCGTGAAGTTACCGACGGCCGCGGTGTGGACGTTATCTTAGATATCGTCGGCGGCCCCTATATTCCAATGGAACTTGAACTCCTCGCATTTGGCGGAAGGCTCGTATTCATTAATTTAACTGGCGGAAAGGTAGTCGAAGCCAATTTTGGACTTATCCATTCTAAGCATTTGACCATAACAGGTTCTCGCCTGCGGCCTCGGTCTATCGAAGAGAAAGCTGAGATATGTCGGGACTTGGAACAAAAAGTTTGGCCCTTATTCGAAAACGGAGAAATCAAATCCGTAACTCACAGCCAATTTCCGCTTAGTGATGCGGCGGATGCGCACCGTCTGATGGAAAGTAGCGAACATATTGGAAAAATTTTGTTAATTCCTTGAATTACGTATTACCGATTAAAACACATTATTACCCATTTAAAACAAGCGGGTGTCGTTTGACGACAACCCTACCGCTATTTTTTAGCAGTACGACGTTGACAGTCCGGGCGAGATCGGGAGAACCAGAATAATGGGCGCAAATTTTGCTTCTCCGAGCCACTCGTTTGGGTGTGTTCCAGTGACCTAAAGCTACATAATCCGCACCCGTTGCGATAATATCTTCGTCGCTAATTATCCATGATGGCCGAAGCGGAGTGTTCAAATCTGGATCGGCTTCATAATGTCCATGTGCCGCAGCAATTTGCCATTTTGTCGTTCGAGATTTCGGCCGTCTTAAAGGACGCATGTCGTCGTAGTCACGGTGGGCATGGCCCCACACCTCCAGGTCAATTTTGGGAAATACGACCGACAATTTGTGCGTAACACCTAATACATGAACGTTTGTAGGTTCCGAAACACCGGCTCGATTATAAGCTGAATCGTCAATCGCAGGATCATGATTACCTGGTAAAATGACAATTTCGGTTTTTGCGTCTTCTAAAATTTGTGCAGTTTGGCGCAAGAGATTATCAGGAAGTCGATTGTGCTCAAATATATCGCCCGTGAGCAAAACAATATCAGCTACAATTTCTTGTGCAGCGGAAAGAACGGCTCGGAGCGGACCATTGCCATCTCCATTAAAGGCGCGTGCGGTGTAGCCATCGTCAATATGCAGATCTGAACTGTGAACAACGATGATGTCCGAATGAGGCATAGTAGGTGCTACTCGTAAAAATTTGTTCCAGGGTTTATTTAGAAAAATATTATGGCAAGCCAAGTACGCGCTTCGCGGCGACGCTCCGTTGAATTTCGCTGGTGCCCGCAAAGATCGAATTGCGCCGAGCTTGCCGAAAAAATCCACTTACATCTATAGGACCTTCATCTGTCTCAAACACACCAATCTCCGCAGCATTCGATCCAACAGCTTCTATGAGCAAATCGCCAATTGACTGGATAGTGTCGGTTCCTACAAGTTTAATAAACGAAGAACCCGATCCAATTTCCATATCTGCAAGAGCCATCTCTACGGTGTGGGCGAATACTGCTGCTTGAGAAAGTACATCAAGTTCTATCCGGGTAAATTTATCACGAAAGACGGGATCATCGATTGCACCGGTCGCCCGGGCAACTTTCTTGAGACGATCGAGACCATCTATAGCGAGTTGTGGGCTCGCATTTCCTATCCGTTCGTGGTCCAACAATGCTTTTGCCAACCTCCATCCTTCATTAATCTCGCCCACCAAATTTTTCACTGGAACTTTGACATTATCCAAAAACACCTCTGCAAATTCCTCGTCGTCGGCAAGGGTCTGAATAGGGCGTATGGTTATACCCTCAGTCGCTAGGTCAATGAGGATCATGCTAATTCCGGCTTGTTTTCTTGGTGCATTTTGATCGGTACGAACTAACGCGTACATCCATTGGGCATGGTGGGCCCAGGTCGTCCAAATTTTCTGTCCATTAACGATAAATTGATCACCGTCTAGATCGGCACGCGTTCGTAGACTTGCAAGATCCGAGCCCGCATTGGGTTCCGAATATCCCTGACACCAGTGCACTTCGCCTGAAAGCATATTCGGCAAAAATTGTGATTTTTGTTCTTCTGTGCCGTAGCGCATTAAGAGCGGGCCGATATGGTTAAGTGCTTGACGTGACAGGACTGGCGCACCAATGCGACCCAATTCTTCTTGCAAAATTAGGCGCTGATTCAGAGCCATGTCTGAGCCACCAAACTCGGTGGGCCAATGTGGAGCAATCCAGCCTTTTTCGAAAAGCTTTTTATGCCATGGGCGAATTAGTTCAGGTGGGGGACGCGTAGACCAGCCACGTAGCTTGTTGGGAAGATTTTTCTCAAGCCAATTTTGGACTTCTGTTCGGAATAAAGCGTCTTCGTTACTGTCACGGACAAAGCTGAATGTACTCATATGTTCACTACTTAATTTTACTTAGCGATCTGGTTCAAAGGCAAAATACTCGAAGGCCTCATCAATAGTATCCCAACAAAGACGAACCGGCATACCAATCTCAATGTCATTCACCGGGCAATTGTGCAGCAAGCTCATGAGGCGAACGCCTTCTTCTAATTCCACAGCTGCAATCAAATAAGGCTCTTCTCCTTCAAATCCCCGGGCTGCGATATGTGTCTGTGTATAGGAATAAAGTATCCCCTTTCCAGAAACCTCACGCCATTCAAGATTTTGTTTGCCTGTATGGACGCTGATGGCTCGCGGATAGAACTGATATTTATCAGCCTCCGGATCATATTGGAGTAAAAATTTGTGTTGGTTTATGCCATCCCAAAACGGTTGAGTGATGTTGGTGGGTGTTGGTGCAGGTCTAGATTGTTTGTCGCGTTCAGCCATTAGCCACGCTCTAAAATAAGGACCGCGCTATTTCCCCAATTACGTACATAGGGAATGGTTCCGATACCCGTCACCATGGCGGTATTTGGATTTGGTACCTGCCGGTTTGTTGCCTCGTTAAACAACTGCCGAACCGCTTCGACTAAATTAAGTTGCCCACCCGCTAAACCAGGCTGCCCAGCTGATATTTGACCCCCTCCCGTGTTTATTGGCAGTTTTCCATTTGGGGAAAGATCGGTTGCCATAAGGAAATTGGACCCTTCTCCGCGCCCACAAAATCCGATCTGTTCCAGTTGCAACATTTCCGCAATCAAAAAATCGTCATAAGGGTGAAACATGTCAATATCCTCCGTTGACATGGTCGCTTTTTCTAATGCCTGGGGTCCTACCACTGAAAATCCAGTTTCAGTGATATCTGGCGCTTGATCGCGAATGTTAAAATTGACAATCTCTGAATATGAAATCGGGTGCGCCAACTTTTTAATACCCATTTTTTTGGCGCGATCGGTCGTCGTTATTAGAATTGCATTACCGCCATCGCAAGGCATGACAGAATCTAGTAACCGCAATGGTGTCGAAACCATTCTGGCATTTAAGTAATCCTCTACCGTCAAAGGCTTTCGTAATCCTTCTACGGCATTTTCATTGACGATAGCACCATTTCGCTGCACGACTGCTAGCTTTCCTAAGGCTTCAAAATTTAACTCATAATGATGCATGTAGCGGTGCATCAATAACCCAAAGGCACCGGGTGGCCCCTGAATTCCTGTCGGGTTACGAAACTCTGATCTATATGATCTTTGGTCGTCTACACGTCGTGTCGTCGGAGCGGCTGCCGCTATAGACAAGACCATCTCGCAATATCCCGACTGAATAGCCGACGCTGCTCGGGCTACGTTGGCAAGCATAGCCGCACCACCAAGGTCGGTAGTCTGAGTCCACGTTGTAGTTAAGCCCAGATGGTCGCCCAAATAGTTAGAATAAAAATTATTGCCAGCCTCACTGGAAGGCAAAACCGTTGCCATCCCATCTATGTCTTGGGTGCCCAGGCCAGCGTACTCCAAAACTTTGGCTGTAGCTTCCGCGGCGATGTCGTATGTCGACCGACCGGATCGCCGAACAATTTTGGTTTCGGAATAGGCGATAATCGCTATGTCTTTGTTAATTAGACTGTTTTTCACGTAACAATTCCGTTGGGAGAATTATCGGGCAGGGAAAATAGAAGAACTAGTCTACATGTTAAAATTGCCTTAGGAGGCCTGTCAAATCATGGTCCATACCCTTGTCGGCTTAATTTTAATCCGCGACACTAATTTCCCAACAATATTTAGATTCCAGAGTTGATGAGCACAAAGACAGAGAAGGTACGAGCGCTACTAAACCCAACGAGCGTTGCAATACTAGGCGCTCGGGAGCAGCCAACAGGCTGGACGGCAAGGATATTTGCGAATTTACAGCGTTTTGAATTCCCTGGTCCCGTATATCCAGTAAACCCCAGGCATCGAGAAATTTGGGGGGTACCCTGTTTCCCAGATTTGGTGTCACTTCCTACAACCCCTGATCATCTTGTGGTTATGCGTGCTGCTGCGACGGTACCCCAATTATTGTATGAGGCTGCGGAGCTTGGAACGAGAAGTGCCACCGTTTATTCCGCCGGTTTTTCCGAAATGGCCACAAAAGAAGGTCACCAACTTGAATCCCAACTCTTAAAAGCTTTAGAAGAAACTGGAATTGCAATTTCCGGACCTAATTGCCTGGGTAATCTATCTGCGCGTGCAAATTTGTTGACGCTTCCAGATGATCGTCTGCGTGAATTGGTTCCTGGTCCAGTTGCCATGGTTGGGCAGAGTGGGACAGTAGCGCCGGGTATTGCGCGAACACTGATCGATCGCGGCATTGATGTTGGTTATGTCGTAACAAGCGGTAATGAGACGGGCCTCGCGGCGGCTGATTATATCGACTATTTCACTACAGATAATGACGTCCGGCTGATTTTTTGTTTAATTGAAGCAGTTCGGAGACCAAAGGATTTTCTTAAGGCTTGCGAAGCTGCGCGTGACAAAGGGGTGCCGGTGGTAGCCTTGAAGGTTGGCGCCTCGGAAAAAGGCCGAGTGGCGACACTTGCACATACTGGCTCTCTTGCAGGCTCTATCCAAGCCTTTGATGCCGTCGCCGGAGGTGCCGGCGTTATTCGAGTTCAAAGTGCTGACGAGGCAATAAATCTAATAGAATTTTTACTTGCTGCCGAATTGCCACCTATTGATGGTGTAGGTGTCTTAGTTAATTCCGGGGGTATCCGTGGTTTGTCCGTTGATGCCGCGGATCGCCACACCGTTTCCGTACCGGAATTTGCTCCGCAAACCCTTATCAAAATTCAAAAATTGATGGGAAATAGCGCCCGCATCAGTAACCCACTAGATGCAGCGCAGTTTCTTAATCAGCCTACCGAAACGGTATTAGATCTCATCGAATTAATTCGAAACGATCCTCAAATTGGAACGGTTTTATATCAGGAAGATTTACCACTTAGCCCGGGTTTTAATGAAGCAAATATGAGGCGTGCAGATAGAGTGCTGAAGCTGATGCGTGGTATAGAGACGCGTTTTTTAAGTAAGGGCGGGAAACCCGTCGCTTTGACTTCTCCTACCTCTTATGATTTGACGGAATTTGCGAGAGAAGAAAGAAAGCAGTTTTTGCATTTGGCGGTTCTCAATGAACCAGAAAAAGCATTTAAGACAATCCGAACGGCGCTAAATTACCGGGATAGAGTATCATCGGCCAAACATTCTTCCCACACCGAACGGTCCGCTGAAGAAACTACCGAACTGCTTGTAATAAAGAGAATTTCTTCGCAATCTGAAAATTTAACGCCTTTGAACGAACTTAAATCGAAGGCGCTAATTAAAGGTTACGGTATATCCGTGCCAGCGGAAGGGTTTGCGACCACAACTGAAGAAGCAGTCTCTATTGCAGAGAACATCGGCTATCCCGTTGTCGTCAAGGCGGTAGCAAGCACTCTGATCCACAAATCTGATGCAGGTGGAGTTTTACTGAATTTGCAGGATGCTAAATCTGTCGAAGATGCCTGTGGGACTATCGCAGGTAATGTAACAGACTACGACAAGTCTTTGGAATTGGACGGCTGGTTGGTTTCTAAATCAATTCAACCTGGTCTTGAACTCGTTATCGGCATCCAAAACGATCCCGAGATGGGCCCGGTGATCATGTTTGGCACTGGTGGAGTGTTGTTGGAATTAATTAGTGACGTTGCCTTTGCTGCGCCCGGATTAGATTTGGCTTCTATCGATCGTCTGATTTCGTCGACACGTATAGCGACACTTATTGATGGTTATCGGGGCGATGGACCGTATGACCGGAAGGCAGTCATAGATGCGCTCATGGGCATTGGCCGTTTAGCAACCGATGCGGGAGAAGTTATTGAGTCGCTAGACATCAATCCCTTTGTGGTATTACCCAAGGGTCAGGGAGCTTTGGCACTCGATGCGCTTGCTATAATTCGGCCTGAGCCTAATAAAATACTAGTTTAGTTAGCGTTTTGTTCACCTCAGATTTTTAAAGTAGAGCTGTCGAACAAAAGAATTACATTTGTCCAGCTTTGATATAACGCCGAATATTGGCCTAGTTTTTGAGTGATTTGGAGATATGTGATGAAGCTTCTTGTGTTGCCAGGTGACGGTATCGGCCCCGAAATTGTTACCTCCGCATCAGATGTTCTCGATGCTCTGGATGCCCGATTTAATCTTCGGCTAGATCTAGTTCAACGAGATATCGGATTTTCGAGTCTTGAAAAAAATGGAACGACTTTGTCCAAAGAGGTGATGGAATTGTCGACAAAAGTAGACGGCGTTTTGCTGGGGCCTGTCTCGACAGAAGAATATCCCGCCGATGATCAAGGTGGCGTTAACCCGTCAGCATGGTTTCGCGTTAATCTCGATCTTTATGCCAATATCAGACCAAGCCGTGTTCGTGAGGGAGTGCCCGGACACGCGCAGGAAATGGATCTGGTTATTGTGCGGGAGAACACCGAAGGATTTTATGCGGATCGCAATATGGTCCAGGGCTCGGGTGAATTTATGCCTACTCTAGATGTTGCATTGGCAGTTGGGAAAATAACTGTGCAGGGCTGCAGGCGTATTGCGCGGAGAGCATTTGAACTTGCTCGTCGTCGTCGAAAATTAGTAACCGCCGTTCACAAGGCCAACGTTCTCAAAATTTATAACGGGCTATTTCTCGACCAAGTAAAAGAGATCGCCAAAGAATTTCCTGATATTCATCTTGATACCGTGATCGTCGATGCCATGGCTGCACTGCTTATAAGAGAGCCGCAAAGATTTGATGTTGTCGTTACGACCAACATGTTCGGCGATATTTTGTCCGATGAAGCGGCCGAAATTGCCGGTGGATTGGGTTTAGCCGGCTCTTTAAATGTTGGTGACGAGTATGCGGTTGCCCAAGCGGCTCATGGTTCGGCCCCAGAGATTGCGGGGCAGAACAAGGCAAATCCGGTTGCCTTCCTCCAATCGGTCGCAATGTTGTTAGAGCATCTTGGCGTGAAAGGTCAGCGACAAAATCTAATTGATGCGTCGGAGGTATTACAGAACCAAATAGATTCCGCTTTGGCGTTGCCTTCGACTAGGACCGCTGATCTCGGCGGAGTTTGTGGAACATCCGAGTTCACCTCGTCATTGGTCAATTCTATAAAAAACGTTGGATGAGTGTTAGTGTTTCTTCTTGTGGTCATGATTAGTATTAGGGTGCTTTTGGCCACCCATATAACCTAGGCTTTTAACAATCACCTGAACGGTCTGTTTGCCCGCTTTCTCAAATACGAGTATGAGCGGAAATCTATCGCCCTCTCTTAGTTTTTTATTCAGCCCCATGAGCATTACATGATGGCCACCGGGTTTTAGGGTCACCGTACCACCAGGCGAAAGGTGTACGTAATCGAGAGGGCGCATACGTAAAATGTTGCCATCCATTTTATGGGTATGTAGCTCAACTTTTTTTGCGATTTTCGACACCACATCGGTTAGTTTGTCATCGGAACCGCTTTGGTTAGTGATTGTTAAATACACCGCGCCATTTCGACCAACCGATTTTCGCGCCCACGGGTGTTTGACGATGATACTTTCGGTTGCCATTCGATGCATTTTTTGTGCCTGATGCTTTTGATGCATCTTATGACTGTGTCCTTCGGCCAACACAGGTGTTGTGGCCCAAACAGCAGCAATAACCGATATAAAAATACGCATATTCA
>CAYZMI010000006.1:25251-39767 GCA_964479475.1 uncultured Rhodospirillaceae bacterium
TATGGCTTTCCCTGCCCTAATTCGTCTAATGGCTCAGTGGGTGGATCAAAATAGCCCTCGCCCAACAACACATCACCATTTTCCAGTCCGGACAGAGATTTTAATTCGATCTCTCGTTGATTACCGTCGTCTGATACCCTGAGCGCGCCGTTTAACACGATTATATCTGCGCTATCTCCTGCATTGGCTAATCTAAGAATTTGGGCTCGCAGGTTTTCCCCCGCGAATTTTGCAGCATTCCCGGATACATACGCTTGACGCGAGGCTGAACTTTTGCCGGAATCCGGTGTTAGATCCGTATCTCCCCAAACCAAATTTATTTGGTTCATGGCAATACCCAAACCATCCGCTGCCGCTTGTATCATCGTCGTATTGGTCCCTTGACCAATATCTTGGGCGCCCGAGTAAAGCGTGATTTTTCCGTATCGATTTATACCGATTTTCATCGTCGATGGGTTAGGGATCGACGTGTTACCGCAGCCGTACCACATACAACCTACACCAACACCCCGTCGTATCGCGCCCGATTGCTGTTTATTGTGTTCAACTGCTTCCGTCCTCCATGAAAACCAATCGGATTTCAAAGCGTCGAGGCATTGATCCAATGGGGCGCTTTTTAGCAGTTGGCCTGTAGCGGTCGGCGTATCATCGCGCAATGCATTTAGGTAACGAAACTCTAATGGATCCATTTCTATTTGTTCTGCCATCATGTCCATAAGAGCATCGTGGGCAATGGCCGCTTGTGGAACGCCAAATCCCCGGAAAGCACCTGCTGGTGTTTCGTTGGTGAAGAATGCCCGAGACTTAGTTTGAACGGCTGGAACAAAATAGGGGCCGGTTGCATGGATGGGGACCCGGTCTTTTACCGTAAGCCCCCACGAAGTATATGCGCCGGTATTGAAATCACCGGCAAAGTCATATGCCATTAATTTCCCTTCTGAAGAACACGCATAGCGCGCTTTTATGCGTGAAGGGTGCCGCTTGGTCGTGGAGGACATGGTCTCAATTCGGTTGTAAATGCATCGTACAGATTGGTTGAGGTTCCAGGCTGCGATTGCAATAAGCGGTTGAACGGAAATATCGAGCTTGCCCCCAAATCCACCACCGCAGGCAGTGGGCCTGATGCGAACTTGTGCTGGGGTAATTCCCAATATCGAAGCGATTTCATCACGATCCATGTAAGGAGTTTGGGTTGTTACTGTGATCTCTACACGATCATCTATACGTCTCGCCCAACCTGCTTCCGGTTCGATATATGCGTGTTCAACGAAGCCTGTTTCGAACAAGCCTTGGACCACGACGGCATTGGGGTCTTTAAATGCAGCCTCGACGTCTCCCCTTTTCACATAGCCATGCGCCATGATGTTGCCAGGTTTCTCTGAATGTATTTGATGTGCGTCCTTGGCGAGTGGCAATTCAAATCCTTGAACGGGCTCTCTTTGATGCCAAACGATAGGTATGTCTTCGTCGCGGATACTGTAGACGGTATCTCGATCCCCAATAAGCGCGGCAACCGCCTCACCACGAAACCGAACCTCATCAATTGCCAACACCGGCTGATCTTTGACGTCCGGATAAACCCCAAATCCGTTCAATCCTGGTACGTCATTGGCGGTGAGTACTTCCACAAGTCCAGGAAACTTTTTTTTCACATCGGAGAGATCGCCAATTTCAAATTTAGCGTTCCAATATGGCGATCGGACAGCGCGTAACCACAATGCGTCCTTAGGCGCTTCATCGGCACCGAAGAATTCGCTCCCATCGATTTTCTGACGTCCATCCGTTTTGGTGGCCCGTGCGCCGACAGCAGAGCCAGCAGGTGGATCCACAATTTGGGCTTTTTCTAAATTACCAATATTCAAAATTGCGTCGACTATCTTGCGATAGCCAGTACACCTGCACAACACACCTCCTAGAGCATCTAAAACTTCTTGCTCAGTTGGAGCAGTATTACGTTCTAGAAGGTCACTGGCCGCCATCAACATACCAGGGGTGCATATACCGCATTGGGCTGCACCAAAGCGAAGAAAAGATTGTTGTAGGGCATTAAGTTCGCCGTTCTTAGAAAGTCCCTCTACAGTAGTTACGTCACGGTTGTGCACCTGGGCCGTCGGCACCATGCAAGAGCAGACTTGTCGTCCATCCAAAAGGACAGTACATGCGCCGCAATCCCCCGCGTCACAACCGACTTTGGTTCCTGTTAGTTCTAAGTCTTCCCGTAATACATTGGAGAGACGCCTCGTTGGTGCGGTCTCAATGGTTTGATTGACGCCATTAAGGGTAAACGAAACGGTATAGTTGTCAGTCAATGGGGCCCGCCGAGGTGTGCAACCACCTTTTTAACTAGAGTGACAGCCGCATCTTGCCGATAATCGGCCGTTCCACGGATATCGCCTATGGGCTTAAGAATTGACAGTTTTTCTGGGGTGACGAGGGCGCTGAGTGTTGAGTTCAGTTTGCAGCCGATTAATGTTCGCTCTAACTGCCTTAATCTTTTCGCGACCGCTGAACAAGACCCAACTGCAATCCGTGCTGCTGTGACCGTATTGTTGGTTGTTTCAATTATGGCAGCCACCATCACGATTGAGATGACCAAATATTTACGCGCACCAAGCTTCAAAAACGCAGCAGACGCTGGGTTAGCCGGTTTAGGAATCCGTAAACCTGTCATAATTTCATCTTGTGCCCGGCGCGTTTCTCGGTTGCCGATGATAAATTTCTCAAGGCTCATAATTCGTTTGCCGCGGGTTGATTCAAGTTCAACCTGGGCATCCATCGTTAAAAGAGGTGGTACACCATCTGCGGCAGGCGAGGCATTACAAACGTTTCCGGCGATGGTTCCCGCATTTTGAATTTGCACTCCGCCAACTTCGCCGGCGGCTAGTTTTAGGGCATCGAACCAGTTGGGAAGTTTTGTATCAATGATGTCAGTCCAAGTCGTAGTCGCACCGATAGCATAGTCTTCTTTGGTTTCGTGGATTCCCCGCAAGCCTTCTATTCGCGAAATGTCTAATACATCGTCATCTAGAGGTTGTCCCACACATGCGGGGTATATATCGGTTCCTCCGGAAACAACGGTTAGAGGCTGGTGTGACAGGGCATCTAATGCATCGGATAAACGGTTAGGCTGAATATAGAGGGACATTAATATATTAGTGCCGGAAAATTTCTGTATGTGTTCAGTCTACCGCATAGTTTCCATATAAAAAATGCTGACGGGATCCTAATGCCGTTTTGTGTAATTTTTATGACAAACGTCGATGCGAGAGATTTCAACGAAGTTACGTAACGATATTACCTGTAGCGTAAATCCGTGATTATGATTGTCAGGATTAACGAATATGGTGGTCAAGATGTACTCAGTCTGCCGGCCTAGTGCTCAGCTGTGCCGTTAAAATTATCCTGAATTAATTTTAGATTGCCGCGTATCCACCATCGACGAAATGATCTGCACCCGATGTAAAACTCGATTCATCGCTGGCTAAGAATAAAGCTGTCCGCGCAATTTCTTCGGGTTGGCCTAACCTTGCCGCAGGCAGGTGAGGCCGGTGGCGCTCGATGACGGCATCCATATTTGGGCTTGCAACCAAAAGGCGTGGAGTTTCTATGGGACCGGGTAATATCGAATTTGCTCTAATATTGTCCTTCGCATAATCGACAGCGATGGATTGTGTCAGGAGACGAACAGCGGCTTTGGCGGCCGAATATGCTGGCCTTCGCCGGGCAGTGCGCGCGCCGTAGATCGATGAAATATTGATGATTGACCCGCCCCCCGCGGCTTGCATATGCGGGATAGCATACTTGCTGACGATAAACATGCCCGTTACATCCACATCTAAGGTTTTACGCCAGGTTTCAACATCCAATTCGCCTGCAGGCAACAATGGGTCGGAATAGGCAGCCGCATTAAACACGACATTGAGCTTGCCAAATGTTTCGACAGTCTTCTTGATTGCTAATTTTACTGCGCCCTCGTCGGTGACATCGCACACCATTGGAATAGCGTTACCACCGGCTTTTTCTATGTCAGATGCAGTCGTTTCTACATTTTCTTTTGCGATGTCGACACAAGCAACGGCTGCACCCTCGGTGCCAAAAAGACGCGCTGTCGCGCCCGCAATTGCTCCACCCGCTGCAGTAACAAATGCTACCTTTCCATCAAGACGTGCCATGTCGTTTATCCTTCAGAACGCTGTATAGGCGGCATCGACAATCATGTCGGCACCGGAAGTAAAGCTGGATTCGTTGCTTGCTAGAAAAAGCGCCGTCTGCGCAATTTCTGCAGGACGACCAAGTCTGTCCATGTGCAACCGGGCGCCATGGCGTTCTTTTACGGCTTCGATGGATGAATTTCGGGCAAGTAGGCGCGGTGTCTCAATTGGGCCTGGCATAATCGAATTAGCTCGTATGTTGTCCTCCGCATAGTCCACCGCTATTGATTTGGACAACATTTTTACGCCGCCTTTAGCGGCGCAATATGCCGGCCTTTCCTTGGCACCTACTACACCATAAATTGACGATATATTAATGATTGATCCACCACCTGCTGCCTGCATTTGCGGTATCACGTGGCGAGCGACAATAAACATACCCGTCAAATTGACGTCTATGACAGCCTTCCACATATCCAGGGGCATTTCTGCTAATCGGTGCCGTTTTTCCGAATATGCGGCAGCGTTGAAGAGGACATTGATTTCACTGTATTCGTCGGCGGTGCGATCTACTGCACTTTTAACGGCGTCGTCGTCGCTAACATCACAGGTAATGGCAATAGCTTGGCCCCCCGCATTAATAATATCAGCGGCCGTTTTTTCAACGTTGTCTTTTACAATGTCGACGCAAGCTATGGCTGCACCTTCTGCGCCAAATAGCCGTGCCGTTGCTCCCGCAATTGCACCACCTGCTGCCGTGACGAAGGCTACCTTCCCATCCAATCTTCCCATAATTTACTCCATAGAATTATATTCGTTTGATCTATCAAACCATCGTGAACCCGCCATCAACTAGGACATCCGACCCGGTCATAAAACTCGACTGATCACTTGCAAGGAATGTGGCTGCATTGGCTATATCTTCCGGTTGGCCTAACCGGCCAATGGGATGTAACGGCACCATTCGTTCGCGTACCTGTTCCATGCTTGGCGTTCGGGCTAAAAGGCGATTAGTTTCGATGGCCCCGGGCAAAATACTGTTAGCCCGTATATTATCGTCGGCAAAATCCAGTGCGATGGACCTAGTCAACTGGCGCACAGCGCCTTTGGTGGCCATATAGGCGGGTCGTTGAGGCCAGGCGATGGTACCAAAAGTAGAAGAAATATTGATAAACTGGCCGCCGCCCGCAGCTTGCATATGCGGGATTGCATGTTTGGCGACTATGAACATGGCGGTCAAATTAACATCCAATACCTCTTGCCAAACCTCCAGCGGCATTGTCGCGACGGTATGAAGCGGTTCAGACGCAGCGGCTGCATTTACAACAACATTTAGCTGACCTAATTCCGTGGCTGTTTCTTCGATGGCTGCTCTAGCCGCATTTTCATTACTGACATCACAAATTTTTGCGATGGCTTTCCCGCCGGCAGCTTCAATATCAATTGCTGTTTGAGTAACGGTTTCTTCATTTACGTCCACACAACAAACATTCGCACCTTCGCTGCCAAATCGTCTTGCTATGGCCCCTGCAATACCACCACCGGCAGCCGTTACAAACGCACATTTCCCTTCAAGCATTCCCATTTCGATCACCATTTTTGTACAACGGACTGTCCGCTTTGCATTTTTTTATTAGACTTTAGCCTCTAAATTCGATTGCTTCACCGTCCGGTCCCTTGAATACAACGCGACGCCAACCTTTTTCTCTGGGTTCACGTGCATCGGTATCATGCGGGGGTGTTAGAATTTCAATTCCACCCTCTTGCAGTTTGGCAATATCGCTTTCGAAATCATCAGATTCAAAACAAAAATGGAAGCCATTCATCCCGCCTGCGTCGCGATGAACCAACTCCAAAACAGTATTACCTGATTTCAGGTAAGCAATCCTGAAGCCCCCGCTCGATTCGTGCTCGTAGTAATGTTTGCATCCAAAATGCGTTTCATAAAATTTGATTGAAAGATCAATATCCGCAACATCCAAGGCAACATGGTCTATACGTTTGAACATAGTGAGGCTCCAATTCTTTATTGGCTCTTAGCATTGAACTTGAATGGTGGCCTGTCAAATTTGTCCGAAATTTGCTATAAAGAATGCAGTGAGCGCATACTGCAGTTAAGGCCTAGGGGAGGGGATTATGGTTCCAGATGGGTCACATCGTGTTGATATACCATCTCTGAAGAGTGGTGTGAGTGAAGAGGAATGGAAAACGCGTGTTGATCTAGCTTGCGCATACCGTCTTGTTGCACATCAAGGTTGGCTGCATGGAATTGCCAATCATATTTCAATTCGTGTTCCCGGGGGGGATGATCATTTTCTTTTAAATCCCTATGGTCTCGAGTATCGGGAGGTCACCGCTTCGAGCCTAGTTAAGATAGATCTGGATGGAAATAAAGTGATGGATAGCCCATTCAATGTGAACCGGGCAGGATTTGTGATTCACAGTGCTATTCATGCGGCTCGAAAAGATGTTACTTGCGCGCTTCATACCCACACCGAGGCGGGCATGGCGGTTGCCGCACTAAAATGCGGTCTTTTGCCTTTAAATATGAGTGCGATCCGTTTTTACAATCGGATCGCATATCACGACTACGAAGGGGTGACGCTAGACACGGAAGAACGAGAAAGGATCGCCGAACATTTAGGCACTCATTACGCTATGATTTTGCGCAATCACGGGTTGCTCACTTTGGGCCGAAATATTGGCGAGGCTTTTTATCTAATGTACAATTTGGAAAAAGCCTGCAAGTCACAATTAACGGCCATGGCGACTGGTGCGGAATTGGCTATACCGGCAGCGGAAGTACTAGAAAAATCAGCTCAGCAATCGTGGCAAGCTGGTAATAATCACACTGATGTGCATCCCGCCTGGCCTGCCTTTATGAGAGAAATGGATGATCTGGATCCGTCATACCGAAATTAAATGGCATGAAGGTGTGTTGGCTTTTTTCGGTCAGGACTAAGTTTGTAAAGTGTGGATCTAAGAAGCAAATGGGCACCCCTAAGAAACCTGCGGGACCAGGCACTTATGGCAACCTTGACGCAAGATGTTACATCCCAAGATATCGACTATCTTAATGTCGCTGGTGACTGCTTGAAACTACGTTTGTTCAAACCCAACGGGAAAGGGCCATTTTCGTTGGTCGTCATGTTGCACGGTGGTGCGTGGAATGACGGTGATTTCACCCGTTGCGATCAACAAGGGGAGGCCTGGGCAAAGGCGGGACTGGCGGTTGCTTCACTCGATTTTCGCCACGGGACAGATCGCTATCCCAGTTCACTTTTGGATATTAACTATGGTATTCGGTGGCTCAAGACCCATGCCCAAGAATTAGATCTAAACCCATCAAAGGTTGGACTTGCTGGTCAATCCAGCGGTGGTCATCTCGCTATGCTCGCCGCCATGCGGCCTAAAAATGAACGTTACACGTGCATTTCCGTTGAAAATAGCTCTACCCATATCGACGCCGCAGTGCAATGTGTCGGAATGGCTTGGCCAGTGATTAATCCGCTATCGCGTTATCGTCATGCGAAGCGCTGTATTGAAAACGAAGGGGAAGGGTCCTGGGCAAAAGGCATGCCCGAAAAACATGAAAACTATTGGGTGACCGAGGAAAACATGTCGGAAGGGAATCCCATGTTAGCTTTGGAACGAGGAGAAACGGTGGAAACACCGCCGGCCATTTGGGTGCAAGGGCAGCCTGATATTGTTCATGACTACCGTGATCTCGAAGCAGGTATCGACGTCAATGAGCCAGAACGGTTTGCGCAAAACTATCGCGCGATCGGCGGCAAGATAGAAGTATTTTATGTGGAATATGATGCGCGCCAAGGACCTGCGGGTCTCGATCCACTAACCGAATTTTTTATTAAGTACCTGGACTAGCTTTATCTAAAGTTACGCACATAACCTCTTCTGCTACGTATTCCCGAAGGAAAGATGCTCCGGGTAATTATTGATTAAATTGCGCGTTACGCCAACGAAACGCGGCGGCAGGGCCTTCATCAGCGACTTTTTCGTAAAACTTTCGGTCGGATTCGATTTCCGATGTATGAATTAACGCAACAGTGCCTACTCCAGACTTTAGTGCGTCATGAAAGCCTTGAGTTTCAATACCCCGATTTACTGCCATTTTTATTGCCGTCAGGGTCTCACGACCAACAAGTGCTAAACGGTTAGCAAATTTCATTGTTTCGGTCTCTAAATCCGCCTCCGGTACCACTAGATTAATCATTCCAATTTGTTCTGCTCGCTCTGCGGTAATCGTGTCACCTAAATAAAGCAATTGTCGTGCGCGCTTATGTCCCACGATCCAAGGCATGATCACGGCCGAACCAATGGAAGCAAACCGGATTTCGGGTTCGCCCAGGGTGGAGGTATCAGCAGCAATGGACATATCGCACATCATGGCAAATTCGCAGCCAGCGCCCATGGCATGGCCTTGGATTGATGCGATTACCGGTTTCTTTAGTTCCCACGGCGTTAAATGAAAGCGTAAAGTTTTCTCATGATGTGCGTGGGTCTTAAGAGCATCTCCCTTATATTCTTTCTTGGCTGGATTAGGGCTGATATCGGCACCCGCGCAAAATGTCTTACCATTACCGCGCAGGACGACAACCGCTACATCGTCGTCCGATTCGGCTTTTTTGAGTAGGTAAACAAGCTTTTCCTTGAGTTCTGTACTAAGTGCATTTCGCTTTTCAGGGCGGTTCATGGTGACGATGGCCACGTGGCCATCGACTTCATATAGGGCGACGTCTTCGGACATGACCGTTACCTCGAATGGTTACTGGGGCAGGAAGTCCAGAAGTGGGGGGTGCCATACTACGTGGATGATTTCTCCGAACATGCCCCACAGCAGCAACCAACCCAGGAAGGTATAGATTAGCGATAGCTTCCAAGATTCCCTGCGATAGATTTTCAGGTAGACGAAAATATACAGTGGTAACGCAACCATCTGTCCGGCGATATAGGTAACAATGATGATCCCGGCAAACCAGGAATACATGCCCAAAACGCCAAGTGGTTCTTTGGAGGCGGCAATGACGTTAGCGTACTGGGTCACGATTGACCCCGAGAATTCCCCGCCTTTCGATGTTACGAACTCCCGGATGTCACTGATCAAAATCATCACGCATAACGCCGCGCCCGGGTAACAGAAAGCGTCAACCAAAAGTCCCGCTTCTTCGGGCCAGTCGCTGGCTTCAAAGATCGCATATGAAAAGATAGCTAGCATGAACATGGCGAAGGGTAGCGAGATGAATTTTTGCAGTTCCGCTTCCCGGCCGGTGGCTGCACCTTCACCGGCAGGAACATTTTGGGCCTCGCGTCGACGCTTAATAAAGCCGCTGGCTGATAGAACGACCGTCAGGATTGCGAGAGCAATAATAATTGCGCTGATGGGACGCAAAATCCAATCCCAAGTATATTTTTGCAGGGTAATGTGGAGAGCGGTCTCCATGATGGAGCCCAGTACGAACCCAAGGACCATGGGCGCACGTGGCCAGCCTGCGTACCGCATGACCAAACCGAGCAAACCAAGAATCAGGAATAAATACCAGTCGCCCATTACCGCGCCCGACATCCACGCGCCCATGAATACGAAAAGGATTATGGCAGGGATGATTAACTCACTTCGAATGAAGGTGACCTTGGCGAGTTGTTTCGACCAGATCATCAAAAGCACGGCACAGATGATATTGGCAATCACTACCGTCCACATCATACTAAAGGTGATATGCAGTTTGTCAGTTAGCATTGCGGGGCCTGGCGTTATCCCTTGGATTAGGAATGCGCCCAACAGGATGGCCATAGTCGCGCTACCGGGTATGCCAAAGGCAACAGTTGGGATGAGGGATGCGCCCTTCATTGCATTGTTGGCACTTTCCGGTGCGATGACGCCACGAACATCCCCCTTGCCAAAATTTTCCCGATCAGGCGTACTCTGCACCGCGTGTCCGTAAGCTACCCAATCTACGATCGAGGCGCCTAGGCCAGGCAAGATCCCCACGTACATGCCGATGGCGCTGCAGCGCAAAACCAGCCACCAGTTGGCAAAAGCATCCTTGATGCCCTGCAACATTCCGTGCTTTACCTCGCTTTTGGCAACTTGAGAAATCGATGAATGACGGATGGCCAAAAATACCACTTCCGGGACCGCGAATAGGCCAAGCGCTATGGGAATAACCGGCAGTCCCTCGTCGAGCAAATAAACAATGTCAAAGGAAAAACGGTCAATGCCACCCTGTGGTGAAAATCCAATGGTTGAAACCAAAATGCCGAGACAGGCGGCACCGAGACCCTTGGCCATCGAGCCGCCACTTAGGGTGCCCACCATTGTCAGGCCCAAAACGCCCAACACGAAAAATTCCGGCGACGCGAATGACAAAATAAGTGGCCGGACCAGCGGCAGGGATAGGCCTAGAAGTAGGGCGCCTAAAATCCCACCAACTGCTGAGCAGGTGAAAGCCGCGCCAAAGGCACGCGCAGCCTCGCCCTTCTGGGCCATAGGGTAGCCGTCGAGAATAGTGGCCTGTGAACCAGCAGTGCCGGGCACGCCGAGCATCACCGATGAGATGGTGTCGCTTGTCGTAGTCACAGCGTACATGCCCATGAGCAGCGCGAAAGCTGCAACGGGTTCAACTCCAAAGGTAAAGGGGAGAAGGATGGCCATGCCAACCAGGCCGGAGAGCCCCGGGACGGCACCGAAATAAATACCGGCTAAAACGCCGATAAGTATAAAACCTAAGGGACGCAACTCCATGAGTTGATTCAGACCCTCATAAGCACTTTCAAGCATGATGAATTCCCGCGGGAAGTAAAGGGCCGTGGATTAAATCCACGGCCCCAGAACCGAATTTAGTTGGTCTACTTTTTGGCTACCTTAGCAATATAGCCTCTCAAGAACTCGAGCGTCGGCTCCGTAATCTTGATGCTCGCTTTCATTATTTTTTCAGCTGCCGGTCCTACGTCGAAACGCGGCACAAAACTAACCGTCTTGTTTGCGTCTGACTTATAACCGGGATCTTTGTTCAGCTTGTGCACAGCTGCGCGAAGAGCAGCTACTGCCGCTTTGGGTGCACCTGGAGGTAAAATGACAGAACGCTGGGCCATACTACCAGCACGATTTACCTCGCGGAATGCCTGCCACAATTGGCCGGACGGTTTCTTCCCCTTGACCTTTTCGTAAAATTTATCGAACGGCAGCATGGGTAGGCCTTTAGAAAGGTTGGCCGGAGAATAAATTTCCCGCCCGTCATCTAAAGGATAGAAGTAAAGGCCAATAGCCTTACCTGTCTTAATTAGTGTCGGGATGACCTTGGCGCGGAAAGAGGGTTGGGATTCTGTCAGATAATCGCCTTCTCCCTGGAGCACTGCTACTCTGGCTTTCGATGTGCCGCGATAGCCGGTGACGTATTTATATTTGAGACCCAACATGTCGAGTACGAGCCGTTCACGGAGATCAAGACTACTACGCGAACGTAGACCGAGAAGCGTGAAGCCCTTAGTCTTCATAATATCTTCTGGCTTTTTGATACCAGGTGCGACGTCGGTTCTCATGTAGGCATAGCTTGAGCCTGCTACCGTTGCGATTAGTTCGAAAGATTCCGGATCAACGCGAACGCCTTTGTCTTTAAGAGGTTTAAATGCGGCGGTAGATGCCAAAGCTGTAAAATAACCCATCGTCAGGCCATCTTTGCGGGCTTTCAAGCCGAGATAATTGGTTGCGACCGTGCCACCCGCTCCAGCCATATTTTTGGAAATTACTTGCGGCTTGCCTGCAATAAGTTTTCCAATATTACGCGCAAACAAACGTGCTTCGATATCTGTCGGGCCACCTGCGCTGTAATTAATCATCACCGTTACGCGTTTGCCTTTATAAAAATCTTTGGCAGTTGCCGTTCCAGATATTGCGATAGCGAAAATACTCGCTGTTGCCATGAGTTTCGTGATAGTTGGCATCGTCTTGATCCTCCTGTGATTTTCGTTTTTATTTATTTTTTTATTCGGCTTCCCATGAGCCGTTTTGCGTTAAAATGACCGCCCGGCTAACGACTTTACGCACACCAACACCTAACGCTGACGGTACCGTCTTGGATAACTTAAGAGAATATTACAGACGGAAATTCAATCTGTCATCCCGCCTTGGTCGCGATCAGACATGCGACACGTGGTACTGTCAGTTTTTGGACGTTAAATTTTGATTCGATAAGGTTAAGGGCCGTGGATTTATCCACGGCCCTTATACACTGTACCTGATTATTACTTTTTCTGGACCTTCGCTACATAGTCCTTCAGGAACGTAATTACGTCTGGCGACAATTTGCTGCTCGCCTCCATTATCTTTTCAGCTGTCTCGCCAATGTCATATTGAGGGACGAAATTGACTGTTTTTTTCGAATCTTTCGCAAATTGCGGATCTTTGTTGAGTTTATGTACTGCTGCGCGAAGAGCCGAGAGCGCTGCTTTTGGCGATCCTGGCGGCATCACGATCGAGCGTTGGGCCATGCCGGAAGCACGGTTAACCTCGCGGAATACCTTCCACATAATTCCAGACGGTTTCTTGCCTTTCACTTTCTCGTAGAATTCATGGAACGGTGTGACATTCAGGCCTTGGGCAAACCGGGGCACTGCCTTGACTACGGAACCGTCGTCGTACGGATAATACCAAGTGCCTATCGCCATACCTGTTTTGATCAGGGTTGGTACAACCTTGGCTCGATAGGACGGCTGCGATTCATTGTGCATATGTGCCTCGCCCTGCATCACCGCGACGCGCGCCTTGGAACTGCCACGATAACCGGTGACGTAACTATGTTTGACACCGAGCAAATCCAAAGATAACCGCAACATTATGTCCTTGCTACTATATTGGCGCAGACCGGATACGGCCACATTGTGCGCCTTCATGATATCGGCGGGTTTGTTAATGCCCGGCGGGGTGTCCTTACGGACATAGGTGAAGGAGCTGCCTGCCTGGGTGGCAACGAGGTCGAAGGCCCCAACGTCTACCTTGACGCCCTTATCTTTTAACGGTTGGAATGCTTTCGCTGACACAATGGCGGTAAAATATCCGATTGTTCCGCCGTCCCTTTTTGCTTTCTGGCCAAGATAATTTGTTGCGACCACACCCCCAGCACCGGCCATGTTCTTACCGATGACTTGAGGATTGCCAGCGATGTGCCGCCCGATATTGCGGGCGAACAGTCGTGCTTCGACATCGGTTGGGCCACCTGCACTATAATTAATGAGAATAGTTAGGCGTTTACCCTTGTAAAAATCTGCCGCGTTGGCTGCTCCGGCAGTGGCAAGTGCTAAAACACTCGCAGTCGCCATTAGTTTCGTGATACTCCGCATCGAATAACTCCTCCTCTGATCTAAGTTTAATTTTACATTCACCCGACTTCTTGCGAGCCGTTGTTTACAAAAATTTTACAGTCTGAATAGTGTAATTCTACTAATTCATTACACCCAATCCAGACATAAACTACACTAATTAACTACGCTGGGCCGGTTTCCCGACGCCACATAACTTATTAAAACCAATAATATAGGTCGAAAGTCAATACGTCATCCCGACTTTCGGTCATAAGTTCCCAAACCTGGCCGAAATGTTTTGGTGTCGAGGAATTGCTTCATCCCGGCTTGACGGCCCGCTTCCTTGTCCACCCGCTGAAGTGCATCGCTTTTGCAGCGTAAGTAATCCGATGCCTGATCCATCGTCATATGGCGGACAGAGCGTATAGCTTCCTTCGTGTATTGAATAGCCCAGGGGTTCTTCTTCATGAGCTTTCGGGCAATTTTAAGTGTCTCGACTTTTAGTTTGGCTTTAGGAACCGAAAAATTGACGAAGTTCATCGCCGCCGCTTCCTTACCGTTGAAGGTATCACCGGAGATAGAATACCACATTGCGTCGCGCGCGCTCATTACTTGATTGACGTTCCAGCCGACCAGCCCGCCGGGGATATGGCCCCAGTTGATCTCGGAAATTCCAAAGGTGGCTTCGTTGGAGGCGATAGCGACGTCGCAAGAGACGATCGGTGTGAGGCCGCCACCAAACGCAAATCCATTCACCATGGCTATGGTCGGTTTGGGGAAATTCATCAACCGATGCGATCGCCAGCTGTCCGATGCGTGCGCCGCCCGCGCCTTTGCGACCGGGTCGCTGCCGAGACCGCGGAAATAAAGTTTGAGATCTTGGCCTGCACAAAACGAATTGCCAGCACCGGTGATTATTACAAGCTTGGTGTCCGGGTCGGTTGCTAGGTACGTCAAGGCATCGTCCATGTCGTGATGCAGTTGAGGGCTCATGGCATTGCGTTTTTCCGGACGGTTCAGGATCACAAAGGTGATACCGTCCTTGCG
>CAYZMI010000006.1:39867-50311 GCA_964479475.1 uncultured Rhodospirillaceae bacterium
TGGCATTGCGTTTTTCCGGACGGTTCAGGATCACAAAGGTGATACCGTCCTTGCGCTGGTCGATCTTGACGGTCTCGAAATTATATTTCGTCTTTGCGTTCGTATTGGCCTTCGTCGATTTTGACGCGGCTGATTTTCGTTTGGTCGCGGTCTTGGTTGCCATGATCAATTCTCCCTGATGTCGTTGGCCAGTTATTTCAAAATAGGTTGTTAGGCATAGTTGCGCAAAATATTGCGTGCAATCACCATCTTCATAATTTCAGTAGGACCTTCTGTTATTCGGAAACTACGGGATTGCCGCCAAAAATTTTCGATCGGTAAATCATTTGTTAGGCCTATACCGCCATGGACTTGCATGCATCGGTCGGCGGCCCGGAAACCCAGTTCAACACCATACATTTTTTGGGTGAAGCCATCGGTCCGGTCAATTTGTCCTTTCGATGCCATATCGGCCACGTTGTAAACCATTAAGCGAGCGGCCTGCAGCTCCACGTAGGTGTCAGTGATCATCCATTGGACGGCTTGACGGTTGGCGAGCTTTTCACCGAAGGTCACCCGCTGTTGTGCATAGTCACACATTAGATCGAGACAACGTTGAGCAGTGCCGACGCCCCTGGAGCCGTGTTTTAGTCGGCCATTTGCGAGAAATTTTTGACCTAGCGCGAATCCTTGACCTTCTTCTCCAATACGCTGTTCGACGGGTACCCGTACGTCCTCGAAATGAATCTCGCAAGGAGAATCACCCATCATAGTTTCATATTTTGTCGTGATTTTAACGCCCGGCGTGTCCATATCCACTAGGAACATGGAAATTCCACCACGGGAACCTTTTTCTTTGTCTGTTACGGCTAGTAATTGGGCAAAATCTGATATGTCTGCATCAGTAATCCAGCGTTTGGTGCCATTGATTACATATTCGTCGCCATCTCGCACAGCCAAAGTGCGCATACCTCCTGGATCGCCACCCGCATCAGGCTCGCTTTGCGCAAAACACGCTTTCTTTTCACCATTTAGTACCGGGAAAAGATACTTCTCTTTCATTTCGTCACTTAGCTCAAAGAGCGGCGCACGCACTTGGGGCCCCATAATCCCTCCGAGGCCTCTGGTTGGCACTGCTACAGTGCGGGCTAGTTGTTCCCAAACTATGACGAGCGAAATTAGATCTGCTCCCATCCCGCCAAATTCTTCCGGCACTTCCATTTGCCATATACCTAGCTCTTTGGCACGGGCATGAAATTTTTCCCGCCATTCTGGCTTAAGTTCACCGCCTTCGTCGATTGTTTCCATTTCGACTGGGATCATTTCCTCGTCGACGAAACGCTGCATGGTCGTGCGAAACATCTGGTGTTCTTCCGATAACGGGTAATCCATCAATTGGTCTCCAAGTTTTGGTGCTAATCTCTTTTGTTATTTTCAGCCTTTTGTCATATGTTCGGTGCCTTTGTGCCCAAAATCAATCTGACGCCGGCTTGAGTATTGGTCGAATATCAACGGCTCGAACTCCTCTACCCTTTTCTCTAACTATCAATGGGTTGATTTCTAAATCATCGAGCCACTGCCTGTGGTCCAGATAAAATTTGGATAGGCCGCAGATCGCCGTGACTAAAGCATGACGATCCGCTGGTTTGCCGCCTCTGAAACCCTTTAAGAGTGTATTTACTGAAAGTTCATTTAGCATTTCATTCGCTGTTCGACGGTTGACCGGCAGCAGTCGGAAGGATGTGTCTTTGACCAACTCAACTAAAACACCTCCGGCACCCAAAACCATCACTGGTCCATAAAGAGGGTCCTCGCGGACCCCTAAGATCATCTCTACACCTGCAACCATTTCCTGAATTAAGTAACCCGATATGGATGCTTTGGGTGCCGCCTTCCGCAAGCTTTTCCCAAGATCCTTTGCGGCCTTACGGACTTCGGTTTTACTTTGCAAACCGAGTTTTACTCCACCAACCTCCGTCTTGTGACTAATTTCCGGAGAAACGATCTTTAGAACGACCGGAAAACCAACTTTTTGGGCAGCTTCTGCAGCCGCGTTGACCGATGTCGTCAACACTGATCGAGGAGGGGTGATCCCTTCAGCCCTTAGAGCTCGATCAATGCGGCTGGGCTCTAAGTTGACGGCTTTACCATGGGGTTTTGGGAGCGCAGGGACTTTACGACCCGCTCGTTTTCCGTAAAAGGCTAACGCCTTCATGGCGCGTACTGTTTCAGGCATGGATTGTAGGTGTGGGATGCCGGCTTTTTCTTGGAATTCACGTCCAAACTCTGATGGTGCGTGTCCCATACGGCAGAAAGCAAAAATGGGTAATGTCGTTCGGTCGGCGAGTTCCCGCAGTGGCTCGGGGTTTTTTGTGCCCGGTCCATTTGGCGTCCGGGCCTCAAAAGCCACCATATGAATTTGAGGATCTTTAGAAACTGCTTCACATACACGCATATAGTTACGCTCATCAGCAAAGCCAGCTTGGCCGCAATCCATTGGATTTTGTAACGGCATATCGGGTCCAACTAACTTGCGAATGGTTTTGGCTGTACCAGGTGAAATTTGAGGCAGGTTTGCGTTTTCATCACCCGCATGATCGTGCATTAGATCTACTACGCCGCCTGAGTTTGACATAAACGCCATGCCGTCCCCCTTTGGCAGTCGACCAGATTGAAAGGCCAATGCCGTTTCGATCATATCGTCCAATGATCGGCACAAAACAATTCCATAGCGTTCGCAGAGTGCTTCAAACACGTCGTAATCCCCTGCGATGGCACCGGTATGCGACTGGGCTGATTTTCGGGCACCCTCCGTCCTGCCAACTTTAACAGCGAGTATTGGTTTACTTGCAGCAAGTGCTTTACGTGCTGCCTTTTTGAAGGCATCGGGCCGGCGGATACCTTCAATCATTAACACAATAAGCTTGGTATCAGGGTCTTCCACAAGGAAGTTTACGTAATCGGCAGCGTCCAAACTCAATTCGTTTCCAGAGGATACTAAATAACTAAAGTGGATGCCCCGTTCCGCGGCCGTGAGGCCCCATGCTTGCACCGTGCCACCACTTTGAAATACACCCCCAACTGACCCGGGGGGCAAATGGTTAAAATTCGGATTGGGATAGAGAAACAATTTTTCTCGCATTGAGACATTGCCCATGCAATTGGGGCCGCAGGCAACGAGGCCCGTATCTTCGCAGAGCTTTTTGAGGGCTGCGCCTCGTGCATGAAATTCAGGATCTTCGCCTTCTCCGATCCCGGAGGCATAAACAAGCGCCGATTTGAGGCCACGCCGGGCCCCTTCCTCTAGTGACGATAATATTCCCGCTGCCGGAATTATCATTAACGCGAGATCTGGTGCTTCCGGCAAGGAGGTAAAATCCGGATAACAGGGCAATCCCCAAATTTCTTTTCGCGACGGATTGATAGGAAAGATGCTAACGGGTGCTTCAGTTTCCGTTAGATTTTTATAAATGCTGACCGGCCATCGGGCCCTATCTGAGGCACCTACAATTGCGATCGTGCGCGCCCGCAGCAATGGTTCTGGTGAACGAAACATGGAAAAGCCTGCCCTGGTAGTCGTGTTCTTTTGTGTGTGGATGATCAGCATCCTTTAACACCTTGTCAATGTTGGCCCCCAATTGACCGACCTGGCCGACGGCGTTAGAAAAGATACAAAGTTCCAATAAGAAATTTTTTCAGGGAGAATTGGCTGTGTCTGACACATTCCGGGCATTGGTCCTCGAGGAGGCCGAAAAAGGTGTTACCTCATCAATTCAGGAACTGGATGATAGCCAGTTACCTGAGGAAGAAGTAACTGTCTCAGTGGCGTATTCCACTTTAAATTATAAGGATGGAATGGTTCTGAACGGGATCGGACGCCTAGTCCGTAACTATCCTCACGTTCCTGGCATTGATTTTTCAGGGACCGTTTTGCTAAGCAACTCGGACGACTACGCTGCGGGAGATAAGGTAATCCTGACGGGTTGGAGAGTTGGCGAAGCACATTGGGGTGGGTACGCTGAAAAGGCCAGAGTAAAGGCAGACTGGCTGGTTCGTTTGCCTGAAAAACTATCAGAAAAAGAAGCCATGGCCTTGGGCACTGCTGGCTTCACTGCGATGCTAGCTGTTATGGAACTACAGGACCATGGTGTGGCGCCTGAAGCTGGTCCCGTTATTGTTACGGGTGCCAACGGTGGTGTCGGTAGTGTCGCAGTTGCCCTGCTCGCTGCGGCTGGTTACGAAGTGCATGCATCGACCGGCCGAATGGAGTATTCGGATCATCTAAAATCTATTGGTGCAGCCGAAATAGTTCCGCGTGATGAATTGGATGCTGTTCAAGACAGACCCTTGTTGTCTGAGCGTTGGGCAGGTGCGATCGACGCAGTTGGAGGCAATGTACTTTCGTCCTTGTTGCCACAAATGAAATATCAAGGAGTGGTCGCTGCTTGTGGGCTTGCTGGTGGTCACCAGCTTAACAGTACCGTCATTCCTTTCTTGCTCCGTGGGATAAATTTACTCGGCATCGATTCCGTAATGTGTCCGAAGAACCGGCGTGTCATAGCGTGGAATAGGCTGGCATCCGAACTTCCCAAGGATGCACTTCACGCCATCACTCAAGAAGTTTCCTTGTCTGATTTGCCTGATCAGGCAAAAAAAATACTTAAGGGCGAAACTCGTGGTCGCGTTGTTGTGAACGTATCGGCCTAACACTCAGTTTAATTACTTATTCACTGAAGAAAGCATAGGCGATGGATTTTAATCTTCCTGAAGAACTTCAAATGTTCAAAGATAACTTGCGTCGTTTTGTTGACAACGAACTTATCCCGGTCGAGCGGGAAACCAACGATGGAGCCGCGTTTTTTCCAGGCGTGCAAGAAAAACTAGAGGAAAAAGCTAAGGCTTTGGGTCTTTGGTTATTTGATGTACCGGAAGAGTATGGAGGTTTGGGTCTCGGACATTTATCCAAGGCTGTTATGTGGGAGGAAATTGCGCGAACCATTGCCATTCCGCCCCGAAATGCGTCTATCTTCGGACCGCGTGTGAGCCCCATTCTCTATACCTTGACTGACGAACAGAAAGAAAGGTGGCTCTACCCGGTTATTAAAGGGGAAAAATCGAGTTGTTTTTGCCAAACCGAACCAGAAGCCGGGGGTGACCCTGGCGGCATGCGGACAACCGCAGTCCGCCAGGGCGATAACTATATTATCAACGGTCATAAACGATTTATCACAGCAGCAGGCACAGCGGATTTCGCACAGGTTGTCACTGCGACCGATCGCGAGAAGGGATCGCGTGGAGGTCTAACGGTGTTTCTCGTGGATATGGACACGCCAGGTGTCACCAAACTGCGTCAGCAAGACATGATGATTGCTGAGAAGCCGTGGGAGGTGTTGTTCGAAAACGTTGTGGTACCCATTGAACAAATGGTCGGAGAAGAAGGCGACGGTATGCGTGCTGCCCAAAGCTGGCTCACGGAAGGTCGGTTACGCCATGGTGCCCGAGGCGCAGGCGTGATCGAAAGGTGCCTCGAACTCGGAACTACTTACGCTAATCAACGATCGACTTTTGGTGCGAAGCTGTCGACGCGTCAATCAGTGCAGAACATGTTAGTCGATATGTATCAAAATCTGCATCAGTTACGATTAATGGTTTACAACGCCGCATGGCGCGCCGATCAGGACGAAGACGTTCGTAAAGAATCCTATATGTGCAAGTATTTTGGAGACGAGATGTCGTTCAAGGCGGCGGATCGCTGCATGCAAATTCATGGGGGAATGGGGCTCACGAAAGATTTGCCTATTGAGCAATTCTTCCGAGATCAACGCAGCATGGTTATCACTGAAGGACCTACAGAAATACTTAAAATGGCTCTATCGCGGTTAATTATTAGAGAGTATGGCGAGTAGATGGCTACCCCTTTAAAATCCAATAAAAGAGAGCTGCCGCCTCCCCGACCGGAAGTAAAAACATTTACGGCATTTGCGAGCAATATTGGCTTTCGCCTTGTTGAATGGGAGCTGGACCGTTGTGTTATGGAACTAGATGTAAAAAACCACGTTTTAAACGGTACAGGTGTTTTGCATGGTGGTTGTATGTCGACGGTAATTGATACCGCCTTGGCTCATGCGGCGATTTACTGCACGGTTCCAGAAAATTATCGTTCCGGCGCGACGGTTACGCTAACCGTCAATTTAATTGCACCAGTGCGAGCCGGAAGTCGTGTCACAGTGGAGGCCCATAAAACCGGTGGTGGACGTACTATGTTTATGTCTGTGGCTGAAGCACGTGACGAAACCGGTAAAATTGTTGCAACCGGTCAGGGCATTGGGCGATATCGCGATGGATGTCATTTGCCCGAAGGGCTGCCGCGGCCTGACGGCGTGCCGCAGGGAAAATCCCCACCCCGTTTCGATAGTTGATTACAATTGAGGTAAACCTTGTCTGAAATTCTATTTCGTCCCGTAGAGCCGCTTTTACAGCCTAATTCCATTGCGATTGTTGGTGCTAGTGAAACCGGTGGCGACGGCTGGTCGCGTGTTTTGTTTCAAAACCTCCAAAATGCCGGATTTCCAGTTCCTACTTATTTAATAAATCCGAGACGGGATGAGATTTGGGGTGAAAAAGTTTATCCCAATTTTGCTGCGCTGCCTGAACCCATCGACCACGCTTTGGTAATAGTGCCGGCACGCTTTGTAAATGATGTGATACGCGAAGGAGCTGCGAACGGTTTGAAAGCGGCGACTATTTATTCGGCCGGATTTGGCGAAGGCCGAAAACACATCGGTTCGGAACGGGGTGAGGAACTTAAGGCTATCATAGCAGAAACAGGTGTCTCAATATGTGGCCCCAACTGCATGGGCTTATTCTGCTTACCCAGGGACATTTTGCTTTATCCTACTAGTCGCCTTCGGGATCTACCCAAAGGTCCAGTCGGCGGAATTTTTCATTCTGGTGGGACGCTTGGTTATTGGTTCGCTCAAGCCGCCGAACGTGGACTAGGTTTTTCATATGCTATGTCATGTGGCAACGAATTTGGTTTAGATAGCGCCGATTACCTCAATTTTTTGGTTAATGATCCAGATACTGAAATCATCGTCGGCATGGTTGAAAGCATTCGCCGTCCTAAAGCCTTTATGGAGGCGGCGCGACGGGCATTCGAGGCAAAAAAACCGGTAATGCTTATGAAATTGGGGAGCGGTGACCTGGGTAAAGAGCAAGCCCAAACCCACACTGGTGCCGTTGCTGTAGACAACGACGTGTTCAACGCCATGTGCGATCGGTATGGCATAATTCGCTGTAAATCAATAGACGAGATGGTGGATTTCGCGTTGGCGTTTGGTGAAAAACGTTTACCTCGGGGGAACAAGCTAGCAATCGTTACTTCGAGCGGTGGGGCCGTTGGTTTGACGCTTGAGGCAGTTGATGAAGAGGACGGCATTTTGGCAAAGATTTCGCCTCAGTCCTTTCAAAAAATGGACGAATTCGTGCCCGAGGGTGTGGATGTCCATAATCCCATGGATGCGGGTTCCACATTGGCGCAAAAGGTGCCGGAGTTCTGCGAACTATGTGAAATGTTTGCGGCGGATGACGATGTGGATATTTTGGCAATTCAAGGCCGAGTACCGTTACCGGATGATAAAATTCAAACACCTGAAGACTACGCAAAATTATTAGCGTCGACGGATAAACCCATATTCGCATTTACACGGATGGCACAAAATTGTGATGTATCGCTCCGTGAATTTCAAAATGGCGCAGGGATGCCATTTTTATTTGGAATTCCCACTACAATTCGGTCGATGCAGGCTTTGGTAACCTATGCCTCAGCACAACGGCGAGGCCTGGCTTTACCCACGGAGCCTAGTAGCAAACTTTCAAATTTGACTGATGATGCTTTAGCGCAGCAGCTGAGCGATCTAGGACTGACCATTCCCGGTCAATTGATAACGGGGCCCGATCCTGAAGCGGCGGCGAACAAGGCAGAAGAATTAGGGTTTCCGGTAGCCCTAAAGATTGTTTCCCAAAACATCAGCCACAAGACCGAAGCAGGTGGGGTCAGGTTAAACCTAAAGGACCGCCAATCGGTTGTTCGCGAAGCAGAAGAATTGCGATCTTCCTTGGGTGGCGATCAATTGAATGGCTTTCTGGTGCAGGAAATGGTCGACGGGCTGGAAATGCTAATCGGAGTTCGGGAAGACGCGGATTTCGGGCCGCTGATGGTGGTAGGGCTGGGCGGAATTTTTGTCGAGTTATTCCGCGATGTGTCTCTCCGACTCGCGCCTGTGGATGAGGTGGAGGCCCGTACCATGCTCTCGGAACTGCGTGGCGCAGATGCGTTGAAAGGCTTCCGTGGCCAAGCGCCACGAGATGTGGAGGCTTTAGTTAAAGCAATCGTCGCATTGTCGACTTTCTATCTTAAAAATAGGGGATGGCTGACGGAAATCGAAATCAATCCGCTTATCGTCCTCGCGGAGGGTAAAGGGGTGAGAGCGGTGGATATTCGACCTATTCGTAAGACTTAGACTAAAAAACGAAGATGATCAAAAGCGTTGCCCGCGACGCCTATGCAGACTTGGTTTCAACGGGGCGGGTCCGGTTGAGCCATTAGAGGCATTAAATCCAGATTGAGGAGAGTAAATTCATGATTAAGAAGAAATATTCGTGCGTAAAGGTGGAACAACAAAAAGACGGTATTACGTGGGTAATTTTTAACCGTCCCGAGAAACGCAACGCAATGAGCCCCACCTTTCATTCTGAAATGGTTGAAATTTTAAGGAAGCTGGAAACAGATTCTGACACTAAGTTAGTCATATTAACTGGTGAAGGTACTGCTTACAGTGCTGGTCAGGATCTCAAGGAATATTTCCGTGAGACAGATGGAAAACCTGATGTGAAGGCCAAGGCGAGTGCGGATAGTCGGTGGCGCAGCGAAATGCTGTGGATGTATAACAAACCAACAATCTCGATGGTCAACGGCTATTGCATTGGCGGCGCATTCACACATTGCATCTGTGCGGATTTTTCTATCGCTGCCGATGACGCTATTTTCAGTCTTTCAGAAGTCAACTGGGGTATCCTACCCGGTGGTATGGTTTCCAAAATGGTCACGGACCTGTTCAGTCAGCGCGACGCTATGTTCTATGCTTGTACTGGTCGTACGTTCACAGGTAAGGAAGCTGCTAAGATTGGAATGGTGAATTACTCCGTTCCAAAAAAGAACTTGAAAAAGGAAACGCTCAAGCTCGCAAAAGAGCTATTGGAAAAGAACCCCAACGTGCTGCGCGCTACAAAGCATGCCATTCGGGCCACACAAGATATGTCTTGGCGGTCGGCGGCCGACTATCTCAACGCCAAGGGTGCTGAAATCAAGCAACGCGACGCCGCTCGTGGTCACGATGCTTACGCTGAGGGTATTAAGCAATTTATTGACGAAAAGGCATACCGACCTGTTTTCTCCCCTTATGTTGGGGCAGCCGATGGAAAGACAACAGCGAAGGGAGGAAAACGCCGCGCATCGGCTGCACGCAAAGGTAAGGCAAAATCAGCACCGAAACGGGCTGCAGCCAGCCGCGCTAAGACCGTAACCACGCGAAAGCCTGCAAAGAAAAAGAAATAGTAAGGTTAATTTGTATCCAAAAAATGGCGCGGGGCTACCCGCGCCTTTTTTTTAAATAGGGATATTTATTTGCGTTTTAATGCGGCGTGAAATGGTGCTGAAAATCGATGATCATGATAAATTTTCCTTCTAAGCTATAACAACCCGTTTCTTTTAAATAACGCAAATCCCGGGAGGCAACCATGTATGAGGTGGGTAACCCAATTCCGCGTGTCCAGAAGATTAGGAATAAAATTGACTATCCTATCATTGACGCTGATGCCCACGTCATCGAAGCTCGTTTTGCGCTCCACGATTTTGTTAAGGAGATTGCCGGTTCCGACGTTCTTAAAGCCTTTGAGGCCCGCCAGGAATTGCGCAACAAAACTAGTCAACGGAATGGGTTTTGGGCTTCCCCGTCAGGTGAGATGACCATCGACCGTGCGACTGTAATGTTACCCGGACTATATTATGATCGCCTACCCGAGGCCGGGATCGATTTTGCTATAATCTATACAAGCGAAGGGTTAGGTGCTCAGCAAATCCGCAATTCCGAGCTTCGTCAAACGCTGCACCGTGCATTAAATATGCTTTATGCGGACATGTTTGGGTCTTATGCGGATCGTTTGACGCCGGCGGCGGTCATACCGATGCATACGCCAGAAGAGGCAGTCGTTGAGCTCGAGTTTGTAGTGAAAGAACTCGGGCTGAAGACTATTTCAATCCCGGGTGAGCGCCGCGGGCCCGCTCCGGAGGTAGCCGAAGCGGCGCCGGAACTCGCGTCCAAAACTATGCGCATCCATTCATTCACGATTGATAGTGAGCTGGATTATGATCCATTTTGGCGACGTTGCGTTGAGCTTGGTGTCG
>CAYZMI010000006.1:50411-59270 GCA_964479475.1 uncultured Rhodospirillaceae bacterium
GATAGTGAGCTGGATTATGATCCATTTTGGCGACGTTGCGTTGAGCTTGGTGTCGCGGTTACCGGCCATGGGGGGTCGCAAAGCACACCGAGGCGCATGTCGCCAACAAATTTCGTTTACAACCGGCTCGGCAGTTTCGGTGTAGGTAACGAACATCTCTGCCGATCTATGTTTATGGGTGGTGTAACACGGCGTTTTCCCACTCTGAATTTCGGATTTTTAGAAGGAGGAGTGGGCTGGGCCAGCGCTCTCTACAACGATCTTTGTGAGTTCTGGGAAAAGCGTAATGTTGAATATTTGAGAGAAAATATGGACCCCGCCAAGCTCAATATGGAGCTTATGGTTTCAATGTTTGAAAAATACGGGAACGAATATTTAACTTCCGAACGCATCTCCGTTCGTGAGAACGCTGACAATCTATTTTCGTTTAATTGGGAGGATGAGCGCGGGCTTGATGATTTTCAATTTTGCAAAGCAGCATCCGAAGAGGATATCCGCGATCTTTTCGTTCCAAATTTTTATTTTGGCTGCGAAGCAGATGATCGGATGAACGCTGTTGCATTCAATCCCGCCCTCAATCATTTCGACGTCCAGTTAAAAGCTTTATTTAGTTCCGATATTGGGCATTGGGATGTGCCCGATATTCGTTTGCCGGTAGCCGAAGCCTATGAATTGGTAAAACGTGAGCTCATGACCGAAAGCGATTTTCGCAGCTTTATTTTCAAAAACACGGCTGAACTCCATGTTCAAATGAACCCAGATTTTTATAAAGGCACGGCTGTAGAGGGTAACGTGCAAAAATTAATCGATAGCGGAGAAATTTTACTGCCAGACCATACCGCTGCACTAAATGGAGTTGTAGCAGATTGTTAGGGGGGCTATTCGATTGATCAGTTCCTTATGAGCGAGGGGCTGGAGCAAGGTCGATTATGAAAAATTTTCATTAACCCTTAATTGGACAAGTCGCTATTCGGTCCAGGCGATAATCGGCGTAAAGATATCGTCAATAAGTGAGGGCTCGTCCAAAAAATGCTGTTCCACTAAATATTGCATGAATGCCTCTAAGATGGGCCGGTTCGCCTCAAGGCCATAGGCCCAGGCTTTATCGCCCATCAACTCTTCCATTTCTGCAATCTCATCGAACAACCAAGGCAACATCAGTCGCTGAGCGCCGGAGTATTTCATATTTTGCAATGCCATTGCCTTGGACGCTGCACAAGCCTTAAACAGACTTTCCGCCATCCAAGGGTGTTCCCGATACAATTCCTCGCGAACTACGATGGTGTGCATGATGGGATGAAAGCCCGTTCGTCGATAATAATCCTTTTCCAATTCGCGATAGTTTGGAAAAAGTCTATTAACATTCTGACCGGTGTCGAACGCCTGTGGTCGTCTTGCGCCATAATAAGCATCAATTTCACCGGCTTCGAGCAAGTCATTGAGAGTTTGATCTCTTGATATGACCTCTATATCCAACATCTTCGTTGGTCGGAGATCCATGTCATCGTCTGGCGGTCTTGGCTCGTTTACACCACCTTCAATCCATTTAATTGTATCTAAGTCTACATCGAATTCATGTTGCAGGATTCCGCGGACCCAAACGCCGGCGGTCTGCCTAAATTCTTGGACACCTACACGTTTGCCTTCAAGGTCCTTAGCGTCCGTAATCCCTGCGTTTCTATTGGTAAATATATATCCATGTCGAAACACACGAGACGGGAAAACTGGAATTGCAACATATGGAAAATCAGTACGTACCTTCATAATCATGTAGTGCGCTAGAGACATCTCCGCTGCGTCAAATGACTCGGTCTTGATCATACGAGCAAATATCTCGGGAGAAGATTGGATGGGGATATAACGAAGATCGATGCCCTCCGGTTGGACGGTCCCCAAATTTAAAGCCTCCATTCGGTCATAGGGACCGCAGGCGAGCGTAATTGGCAGTTTCGTCACAAAAATTATCCTCAGTTATTGAAATCGTCATAACCGCGACGATTGCTATAGAATACAAGAAACATCAGTCCGACACCTAAAGTTATGGATACCAAGGCTCCTGCCCCTATCGCAATATACCCGTGAATTGAGATATTTACGGTGTCCAGTGTTTTCCAAATTGTTAGTGCCCCAAATGTGGCAAGAACCAACAATACGGCAAAGGAGCTGATAATACAGATTACTTTCACAAAATTACTTTGCAGCCTTAAATCGCACTTGGCAGTGGTCAATGCCAGTAAATGTCGGACTGATATTGATTCTCGAATTCTTCAATTTTGGCTTCATATTGAAGTGTATACCCCACTGCATCTAGCCCGTTCAGCAACCTATAACGCCGATGTGGGTCGATCTCGAAGTGGTGCTCCGATGAATTGGGTGCTAAGACGATTTGAGCATCTAAGTCCACTGTGAGTTTCGCACCAGGATGGTCGATAAGTTGTTGGCGCAAACCAGCAACGATATTTTCTGGCAAAATCACGGGCAACAGACCGTTGTTAAATGAGTTGTTATAGAAAATGTCTCCAAAGCTTGCCGCTATAATTGCGCGGAAACCAGCATCTACCAGAGTAAAAACAGCACCTTCGCGAGATGAGCCGCATCCAAAATTTTGATTAGCAACTATGATACGTGCATCTTGGTAACTGGGGTAATTGAGAACAAAGGAATCAATTTCCTTCTCCTCCGAGTCAATTCGTAAATCACGGAACACATAGGTTTTATATCGCTCGTCGCGGGGCATCATTAAAAAGCGAGCCGGGATGATTTGGTCAGTATCTATGTTGTCTCGGTCCATTGGTGCGGCAATCGCTGTGAATTGCGTGAAGGGTTCCATTAATCAGCACCCAAATTTCGGACATCAGTAAAATGACCTGCTATCGCCGCCGCAGCTGCCATCGCTGGACTAACTAAGTGTGTACGCGCACCGCGTCCTTGTCGCCCCTCAAAGTTGCGATTGGATGTAGACGCGCATCGTTCTTGAGGTGCTACAGAATCACCGTTCACTCCGATACACATTGAACAACCTGCCGCTGGTCGCCATTCCATGCCGGCGGCGGCAAATATTTTATCTAATCCTTCCTCTTCCGCTTGACGGCGAATTAGTCCTGATCCTGGCACAACCATCGCTGGAACTTTTGCCATTTTGCCCTTCACGATATCGGCAGCAGCACGAATATCGTCAATGCGGCTGTTTGTGCAAGAGCCAATAAAGACGCGATCAACCGTAATTTCTGACAGGGGCATCGAAGGCTTTAGACCCATGTAGTCCAGCTTTCTTTCCAGTGCCGCCCGCCGTGCTGGATCGGGTTCTTGTTGAGGGTCAGGTACCGAACCCGAAATTGGTAGAACATCTTCAGGGCTCGTTCCCCAGGTGACCATGGGCATCAATGTTTCTGCATCTATAGAAACATCTGTATCAAATTTTGCGTCGATGTCTGTTTGCAGCGAAGACCAGTAATTGACGGCTGCCTCCCATTTCGAATTTTTTGGCGCAAATGGTCGACCCTTCAAATAGGCGATCGTAACTTCATCGGGTGCGACCATGCCAGTCCGGGCGCCCGCTTCGATTGACATGTTACAGACTGTTAGCCGTTCATCAATTGAGAGAGAACGTATGCATGAGCCGGCATATTCGATTGCGTGGCCGGTGCCACCCGCAGCCCCTATATGGCCTATTATCCCAAGGATGATGTCTTTGGCGGTTACGCCTTTGGGTCTATTGCCGTTTACTGAGACGCGCATAGATTTAGGCTTTGGCTGCCACAATGTTTGTGTGGCCAACACATGACTTACATCAGAGGCGCCAATTCCGAAGGCAAATGCACCCAACGCGCCATGTGTCGCAGTATGTGAATCACCGCATACAACGGTCATGCCAGGTTGAGTCAGACCTTGTTCCGGTCCCACTACGTGGATAATTCCTCGGCGTTCGTCGTCTAGACCAAATAATGTTACCCCGTTTTTAATTGAGTTTTTTTCCAGGTTTGCGACTAAATTTCGCCGATCCTGATCGGGAAAATCTGCATCAGTGAGCCCCGTTGTAGGCGTATAATGATCAGGTATTGAATAAGTGAGGTCGGGCCGCCGCACAATTCTGTTATTGCCATGCAGCATATTGAAGGCATGGAATGAAAGTTCGTGACAATAATGTCGGTCTATAAATAAAAGAGTTTGCCCGGCCTCGTTCTGGGTGATGGCGTGGCGGTCCCAAATTTTCTCGAACATGGTCCGAGGATGATCCATTCTTAGGCTCCTGATAATATTCGAATTGGGCGAACCTTACATTGATGTTTGCTGAAGGTCATGGGTTGTGAAAGCTGAGGTCTATTAATTTTCCTCTTCAGTTAATTCTTTCGTCGATAATGCAAAGCGCTTCATTAATGGTGCTTGCGTGACTGCAAAAACTAGAGTGAACCCCATCAGGCCAAAGACTTTAAAATTGACCCAGAAATTTGTCGATTGCGTTCGCCAGACAATTTCGTTCAACAAGGCCATTGCCGCGAAAAATATAGCAAATCGCAAAGATAGTAGGTACCAGCCCCGCTCTTTCATCGGCCAAGCTTGGCTCATCAAGGGCTTCAGTAAGGGCCGTTTGAACAATAATCCACCAAAAAGGATGGCCGAGAACATACCTTCGACTATCGTTGGTTTCATTTTTATAAAAGTCTCATCTTGGAGCCATAATGTTAGGCCCCCGAATATTCCCACTACAACCGCAGTGATCAGGGGCATCATGGGAACTTTCCTGCAATAGCCGTAATAAATAGCCAACGAAATGGCAGTAGCGCCCATCAGCCAAGCAGTAGCGGCCAATAGATCTGATTGCCAGTAAGCGAGGAAAAAAACGACTAATGGGCCGTATTCGGCGGTTGGTTTTATCCAGTTTGGCTGTTGCTGTTCCTTCGACACATCAAATCCCTATATTTGCACTCGAGTATCATAAATTCCAAATGGTTAACGAGCAATTGATGCCCATAAAAGAAGTGTTAACAGTTTGTTGACGGCGTCGCACACCGAATTTAGGGTTTAAGAAATTTTTGAGACTTGTTGTCAAATATTTAAATATGCGAGGCGATTATGGCAGAATATGAAAAGATCCAAGTTGACGACGTTCCAATGCGCATAGCCTATTCGGTTCCCACTGGTGATGGGCCTCATCCAGTCATGATCGTGATGTTTCACCGGGGAGGCTTCGACGACTTCACCATAAAGATTGCTGATGATTTGGCAGGATTAGGTTATCTCGCTGCAGCACCCGATGTTTACCATTGGCCACCGGTCCACGAGAAAGCAGAAGACAACGATTTTCCCCGCGATCCGGAGATTATCAAGGATATCAATGCGACCGTGGATTGGTTGGGCAAGCGCGACGACGTTAATATGAGCAAAGTTGGCATCATCGGCCATTGCATGGGCGGGAGAATGTCTTTCCTCGGGGCCAGTACGAACGGGGCAATTAATGCATGTGTTGCTTACTACGCAGGAAACATGTTCAAACCTTGGAGCGATGATGGACCACCTCCATTTGACCTTTTAGAAGGCATCAAAGGACCTGTAATAGGTTTTTTTGGCGGCGACGATCAAAACCCGTCACCTGACGATATGGCGAAGCTGGATGCCGAGTTAAGTAGATTTGGCATTGAGCACGAATTTCATTCCTATGCTGGCGCGGGCCATGCGTTTCAGAATTTTTTGAGTAGTGAACGCTATCGAGAAGAAGCTACTGAAGGTTCGTGGGCTAAAACCGTCGGTTTCTTGGATGGTTGGCGTAATAATTGATTGGGCATTCATCGGCACCAATTACGTATTGTTTGTGATCGGCTCTAGTGCGCCAAAAGCGATCAGTTTGGATTACTGCGGCTAGGTTATTTGCTTTCTTTGCCGTATTTTCGCCAATTATTTCCTATGGCGAAAATGTCCAGTCCAGCCTGACGGATTTGTTTGTCCATGTGGCTGGCATCGACCCGGTGGGTGGTAGGGTTAATTATGCCCTGTATAATTCTGCCAAATATTTTCCCACCCATAACGGTAGGCTGTTTAAAGGCCAAGTAAATGCTTTTTCTGAACGCATTACGATCACGATTAAGGGTCTTCAAGCTGGCTACTATGCGATGGCGCTTTATCACGATGAAAACTTTAATCAAAAATTCGACCAGGGTTGGTTTGGTATACCTCTTGAAAATTATGGATTTAGTAATGACGCGCGTGGAATATTTCGGGCGCCATCTTTTGAAGACGCGAAATTTTTTGTGAAAGGGCGCAAAACCGAAATAACTGTTAATCTTAGCCGGTAATTCGTACTTAGCTAGTTACCAGTGTCGAAGGAACGACGATGGAAAATTTACTACAGGTGATGCAGGAACTGGTTGTTGCTAATAGAATTTTAGCGACTGAGGGCGTCTGTGATGCATTTGGCCATGCAAGCGTCCGGCATCCGGATAATCCCGATCGTTATGTTATGGCGAGATCACGTAGTCCAGGTGTGGTTACCATTGACGACCTTATGGAATATAAGCTCGACGGAGATCCAATAGATCAACGTGGCCGTGCCATGTATGCCGAACGGCATATTCACGGTGGTATTTACGAAACTCGAGGCGACGTTCACGCGATTATCCACAATCACTCAAACGCAGTGATCCCGTTTGGGGTGACTGGCGTTCGAATTCAACCCGTTCTTCATATGGGTGCTGCCGCAGGGCCCGATATTCCTGTGTGGGATATTCGTGATAAATTTGGTGATACTCATTTATTAGTCACAAATATGGAACAGGGAAGGGACCTGGCCGATGGATTGGGGGAGCGACGCGTGGCGCTAATGCGTGGACATGGCTGTGTTGTTGCTGGCAAATCAATAAAAGAAGCGGTGATGATTGCCATTTACCTAGAAACCAACGCGCGGCTCCAATTGCAGTCTCTTCAATTAGGAAAGCCGCAATACCTGTCACCTGGGGAAATTGCCCTTGGTATGGAACAGTTCGTGGGAGAACTTGCGATTAACAGGGCGTGGGAATATTGGGCAATACGGGCGGGTTGCCACTCATAAACCTAATTCCGTCTTAACCTGCTTTTACGGCTATTCTATATGTTTGGGTGCTTTAACGTCCTTCATGCTTTACCGATTTAGTTTATGCCATACCATGACCCCATAAGTGCGTATCTCGCCAAAGAAAAGGTTGGAAAAATATTGCCTGATGCGCACCAGCGTAGGGTCGTCCAAAGCCTGCAGCAGCTGCATGAGGAGCTAAAACTCCTTGGGGGTAAAAATTCAAAATTAGAAAAATTCTTTAGTATTTTTGGTGTAGGTAAAAAGTTCAATGTCCCAACAAAGGGGCTCTACATCCATGGTCCGCCTGGCCGTGGCAAATCTATGTTGATGGACCTCTTCTTTGACACCGTGACAATGCAGAATAAGCGCAGGGTTCATGTTCATTCCTTCATGCAAGAAATTCATGCGCGTCTACATGAATGGCGGGTCGAAAAGAAGTCGGAAAGTCAAAAAGACCCCTTGTTGCGTTTAGCGGAAGAAATAGCATCAAAGAGCCCTTTGCTATGTTTTGATGAATTTCAAGTTGAAGCAGTCGCTGATGCTATGATTGTTCGCCGCCTATTTGAGGCGATAATTGACCAAGGTGTCATCATTGTTGCTACATCTAATACCGCCCCCTCTGATTTATATGCGGGTGGTCTGCAGCGTGAAAGATTTTTACCTTTCATCGACTTATTGAATGAGAGAATGCGTGTTATCGAGCTTGCCGGCGAGACAGATTATCGTCGCGATCGCTTAAAGTCTGTCGGCGTGTATCACACGCCTTTAGACGATGTAACCGCTGCGGCTCTGGACAATGCATTTGAACGTTTGACCGATGGCGCTACGGCGGAATCATGTGTGATTAACGTGCAGGGCCGTTTCATAAATGTTCCTGCTCAGGCACGGGGCGTTGCCCGTTTTTCATTTTCTGATCTTTGTGAACAGCCACTTGGACCCGCAGATTACTGGTCGATAGCCTGTCAGTTTCAGGCGATAGTCCTATCAAACATTCCCCAACTGTCTTCGCGGGAGAGAAACGCAGCCAAACGATTTGCAACGCTAATCGAAAGTTTATATGAGCAGCGTACCAAGCTCGTTTGTTCCGCATCGGTTGCACCTGATGAACTTTACACCGATGGAGACGGTGCGGGTATATTCACCCGGGTTGCTTCCCGATTGGAAGAAATGCAATCGGAAGAGTATTTGGCGGAAGCACACAAACCCTCAACCGGCCGCGTAGCTGCCTAGTCCATTTCGTTTGCTAATTCGGTTGGTGTCCAGGTGGTGGAAAGCAGACTATCGTGTTTGGGGGGGACGAATATGGCGGTCTCACGTGCGGCCTCGGCTGCTTCGTCTAATGAAATATTTGGGTCCCACTTACTTCCAATATAGCGGCACCCCGTAACACCGTTTGATTGTTCGGAGGCGAGCCAAATTGCTGCCGGTACAATAATATTTGCGGGGAAATATTTCTTACCTGTTTGTGCGGTGCGGGCTCGTACCGCTGGTAATATAAAATCGGTATCAACTGCGCCACCGGGGGCCAAACTGTTAACGGTGACACCCGTATCAAGTAAATCCTGCGCCCAAGCAAGGGTCATTGCTTCGAGTGCCGCTTTGGTCGGACCGTAGGGCGTGTTCTTTGGGCGGTGCATCGAGTCTCGTGACTTGGTGATGTTGATAATGCGGCCCCAACCTTGTTCTATCATCTGCCTTGCGACTGCATAGGCCATCATGAAGGGGCCATTGATATTGGTATCCACTATTGCAGTCCAACCTGCGGTATCGGCTTCCCAAAACGGAATTCTGTCGTCACCGATAAAGTTTTGTCC